>CAIWEX010001315.1 GCA_903911795.1 uncultured Schlesneria sp. | reverse complement strand
GCAAAAGGACATTCCATTGCCGATCTGGGGTTGGGCGGCAGCGGGAGAAGAGGTCACAGTCACGCTGGGAACGAGCAGCGTGAAGGCGACTGCGGACGGGGCTGGTAAGTGGAAGGTGATTCTTCCCGCTGTCAAAACCGCTGGTGGCCCGCATGAGATGATCGTGAAGGGCAAGAACGAGATCAAGGTGAGCGACATCCTGATCGGTGAAGTCTGGGCAGGCTCCGGGCAATCCAATATGCAATGGAACGTGGCCCAATCTTCTAACGGCGCACAGGAAATCTCTGACGCGAAGTACCCGAAGATCCGTCTGTTCGTCATCCCGCTTGTTCCTGCGGGAACTCCGTCAGACTATGTCGGTGCGAAGTGGGTCGAGTGTACGCCCAACACGGCGGCAGGCTCGTCTGCCGTTCTGTACTTCTTCGGTCGGGAAATCCATCAGAAACTCGATAATGTCCCCGTCGGTTTGATCACTACAGCATGGGGCGGAACACGCATCCAGCCCTGGATTCCTCCGCAGGGATACACGGCAATTCCTGAGCTCGAAGGCGAAAAAAACGAAATGTTGGCAATGCAGAACGGGTATGCGGACCAGCTTGCGGGCTACGCCGGCTCGATCAAAACCTATGTCGAAAAGATCAAGGCCGCCAAGCCGGGCGATTCACTTCCCCCTGTACCTCAGAATCTGCCCGCCAATCCATTGAATAACAACTATCAGCATACGGGACTCTATAACGGGATGATTCATCCGATCGTCCCCTTTGCCATCCGGGGCTTCCTGTGGTACCAAGGAGAATCTAATAACGGGCAGGGGATGCATTACTACCAGCTTCAGCGTGGGCTGATCGAAGGCTGGCGTTCGGTCTGGAACCAGGAAGGGAATCGCGATTTCCCGTTCTTATTCGCGCAGCTCGCACCCTACAATTATCAGGGTGATCCAACACGACTGGCAGGAATATGGGAAGCACAAACGGCGACCCTGGCCGTCGAGAACACGGGAATGGCCGTGCTGACCGACATCACGACACTCAATGACATTCATCCGCCGAACAAGCAGGAAGTGGGTCGACGGCTGTCGCTGTGGGCCATGGCCAACACCTATGGTCAAACCGGATTGGTATACTCGGGCCCGCTGTATAAATCGATCAAGGTCGACGGTAATAAAGCGGTCATCAGCTTTAATCATGCTGCCGGGCTGAAGGCACGCGATGAAAAAGATCTCTCGTGGTGGTCAATTGCTGGTGACAACAAAAAATTTGTCAAAGCATCAGCAAAGATCGAGGGTGATACGGTCGTTGTTTCTGCTGAGGGGGTCACTAATCCCGTCGCCGTTCGCTTTGGCTGGCATCATCTGGCAGAGCCGAATTTGGCAAACGGTGCTGGCTTGCCAGCCTCGCCGTTCAGAACTGATACGTGGACCGATGCCGAGAACGCGAACCCATGAAGGTTCTTCTCACATGGCACTGTTGACTCCAATGTTTCACGCAGTGCTTCGTGAAGTTTCGCTTGCAGACTCCAAACGATTCATCCATCGCT
>CAIWEX010001314.1 GCA_903911795.1 uncultured Schlesneria sp. | reverse complement strand
CTTTGACCGAATCTCGGCTCGCATGGCGCGAGTCGCCATTTTCGCAGTTCAAAAGTCCATGATTACCAAAGAGTTATGCACTCCAAAGATGTTGATAGCAGTAGTCTCCTGACCCTGCCGCAACGACCGACCGAAGGTCTCCTCTTCCACGCCAGCACATTCCCCGATTCAACAGCGGGATTCAGTTGCGAAGAAGGATTCGGTATCCTCAGAACCCAAGCTGACATTGCGAGACCTTATTCACGGAACATCATGAATTCCACCGAACTTCGAGCCAAACAGGCCCCGTTCAAGAACCAATACAATGAAGATCCGGCGACCGCACTGGTGACATTTCGGGCCGTCGGCACACTCGGACTCAACGATGTAACATGCCAGCTGGATCTGCATCGCAACGCCGCCTGTGCAGGCCTTCACCCTTTGACGGGTGGCGACGGAAAATCGGGATGTTCCGCGGAAATGCTGTTGCACGCGTTGGTCGGATGCGCCGGAGTGACGCTGGGAGCCGTCGCCACCTCAATGGAGATTCCGATTACATCAGGGACAATCACCGCCGAAGGAGACGTCGACTTTCGTGGAACGTTGGGAGTCAGCCGTGAGGTTCCCATCGGATTTCAGGAAATCCGGCTGTCGTTTCAACTCGATTCCAGCGCCCCACCAGAAAAGCTCGCCAAACTGATTGAACTCACCGAACGTTACTGCGTCGTCTACCAGACGCTGAAGAATTCACCGCGCCTCGTGACTCAGTCACGATAAGGGTCCGTCGAGTCAGGGTTTGGTTTTGCCCGGGTTTGGAGTGCCTTCGCGGAACCCCGGGGCTTCCTTCGCAAAGCCTCAGTCCAGCCGGCCACCCAACGTTGAGTGATTCTTGTCCCTTTGCGCCTCATGGCTTATCTCCGCGACCTCTGCGCTCTCTGCGTTTCAAAGCAATTCGGTCAAAACGCAGAGAGCGCAGAGGGCGCGGAGGTGAAGCAGGAGAATTTGCATCTATTCGGCGCTTCAACGACTTGTGGACTTTCAGCCCACAGTAGTAATTGACACGTTTTGATAAAATCGAATCGCCGATAAAAATTTGGGGCTAGCGACGCAACTGTATTACTGCAATGTGGATATGACGCGTGTATCGACCGCAATCCGTGTACAACCTTGCTGCTCGCCCGGACTTTTCGACTCTCTGGGACGAATGATCGTATCGGGAAATTTTCATCTAGAGTTGACGCAGGGTGGTCGATCAAGTTAGAGATGTCTTATCCGTTCGCACATTTGGGAAATTGCGCCCGCATTGAAGTGACGATTTGTCACACACCTTTTGTGCCGGAACCTACCCGCCAGACATCGTTTCCTGCGACGAAGGACGTATTTTATGCTTACCATCCTCGGAAATCGGGCCAGTCAGAAACGTGGGTTTTGCGATGGGATTTCTCGACGCGACTTCCTCACAATCGGCGGGATGGCTCTGGGTGGAATCGGTCTAAGCGATGTGCTGCGAGCGGAATCCGGGCGATCCGCTTCTCACAAAGCGATCATCAATATTTATCTTCCCGGTGGTCCGCCACACATCGACATGTGGGACCCCAAGCCGAATGCTCCTGCGGAAGTTCGGGGTGAGTTTCAGACGATTCAAACCAACGTCCCCGGCATCGAAGTCAGCGAAATGTTCCCGCGCATGGCTCAGATGATGGACAAGTTCGTCCTTGTCCGATCACTGGCCGACTCCGATGGGGGTCACGATGCTTATCAGTGCATGACGGGTCGACACAAGGGAGGCCGAACTCCTCCCGGTGGGTGGCCTCAGGGTGGGGCCTGGGTTTCGCACGCGATGGGACCAGTGAATCAGGCGATTCCCCCCAACGTCGCCCTGATGTATCAGACAGGGAACCGGACCTGGGGTGAAACGGGTGACGGTGGATTCCTGGGTGTGGCCCATTCCCCGTTCAACGTGCTGGGCCGTGAAGCTCGCAGCACGAACGAGAACATGGTTCTGCATGGTGTGACGCTTGAGAAACTGCGTGATCGCACTACCCTCCGCCAGTCGCTCGATCGTTACCGCCGCGATGCCGATCACCGTGGAATGATGAGCAGCCTGGATGTCTATGCACAACAGGCAATGGGAATTCTGACGACTTCAAAGCTCGCCGATGCTCTCGATCTCACGAAGGAAGATCCGAAGGTCGTCGCCCGCTATGGTCAAAGCAGCACGCAATTCCAGCGCGATGGTGCTCCCCCAATGATCGAGAACCTCTGCCTGGCACGTCGATTGGTCGAGGCCGGTGCGCGGTTCATCTCGATGAACTACAGCCGCTGGGACTGGCACGGCAGCGATGGCATGAATTATCCAAAGTGCCGCGAAGAATGTCCGCTGCTGGACCAAGGTCTGTCAGCACTGGTCTCTGACCTGCACGAACGCGGCTTGGACCGCGATGTGGCAATCGTGGTCTGGGGCGAGTTTGGCAGAACTCCGAAGATCAACGGCATGAACAGTCGCGACCACTGGCCACAGGCGAACACCGCAGTGATGGCCGGGGGAGGCATGCGAACGGGACAGGTGATCGGTTCGACGAACAAGAATGGCGAGCAGCCTTCGTTGCGCCCGGTCAAGTTCCAGGAAGTCTTCGCGACGCTCTACAAATGCGCCGGGATCGACGCCCAGAACACCCGCGTCTTCGATCAGTCGGGGCTGCCTCAGTATCTGGTTGATCCAGGTAACCTGCCAATGCACGAAGTGATCTGATCCTGAGAGTAAGTACGACGCGAATCTTGTTCTTTCACTGCCTCTTGGGCTTGCAGATTACTCGAAATCCCGTTGGATGAGCGGGATTTACGGGATTGTCGTAACTTCGGGTCGTGGAGCGTGTCCACCAGGATCTTGAACCCCACGAACCTCCCCGGACGACTCGTCCGGATGCCAAATCTCCAGGTGTTTCCAGCCACACTGGGTCCTGCGAATTTGGTCGTCGGTAGGTCTCCTGATGATGCCAGTCGCGGCACCATTCCGTGACGTTGCCGTGCATGTCGTAAACTTCGAACCCATTCGGCTGGCGTGATCCAACCCTTGATGGCAAGGGCTGACCTGATTGGCCGAAGACCGCGAACCTTTCGAGAGTCGCGTCATCGCTTCCACAACACCAATGAAACGTGCTGCCCGCATGGCAGGTGTATTCCCACTGGGCCTCCGTCGGCAGGTCATACGAGCCTGGTTCAACGATGCCGGAAGTATCAGGTTGAGTGTTCAGCCAGTCGCAGAAGGCCTTGGCATCCACCCAACTGACTCCACAGATCGGTCGATTCGCAGCATTGCCTTCACCGTTGATAAAGTTCCTCCAGTTCTGGTGGAGTCCTGCTTGAGGTTCCAGGTGTGTCGCTTCTGCGAACTTGAGGAATTGCCCGACGGTCACTTCATGCATTCCGATGTAAAACGGTTCCGTCAGCGTGACCTGATGTTTCGGGCCACTGGAGGCTGCTGCAAACCTGGCGAAATCCGATTCGCCGATCCTTTCTAATTCCTCATTGAGCTGTTTCAAATCTTCAGCGGTACTCCCCATTTCAAAGGAACCACCCGGGATCAACCGCAATGGCATACCGAGGGGATTTACCGTCTGCACAGGAACTCCAGCGTCCTTCGCACAACGCTCCTGCAGTTTGGCAGTTTGATCGGGACCTGATGGAGTCGCGAGTTCAGGGGCGACATCGTTGGGGAATGCGCGGATCTCTATCTTACGAAATTGAACGATGGTTTGAGGTGTTGATTGCTGCAGAGCGATATGTCCACAGGTCAGTCCTGTCGTCCGATCCTGAGAACTGGCTGTCAGAATTCCGTTCACGCGCACATTGATCCGATGGCCTCGGGCGGTGATCTGCAAGGTGGCCCACTCGTCAGGTTTGGCGACAGATTCGTTGACGGGAGTCAACAGTTCCCAGTTCCCATTCGCGCGGACCACCGCCAGCGATCCCGTATTCATACCGGACCCGGTCCTGGCCTGAATCTGGGCTTCATAACCTTTGACTCCGAACGACGTCGGATACTTCATTAATTCAAATGGACTGCGAAAGAGGATTCCGCTGTCGCCAGCAGAATTGATCCGGAACTCAGCCCGAAGCTGAAAGTCACAAAAATCTTCGCGTTCCGAATAGAGAAAACTATAGGGACCTCGACTGGTCAGGACAT
>CAIWEX010001313.1 GCA_903911795.1 uncultured Schlesneria sp. | reverse complement strand
CGGAAAATTTCCTGATCAGACAGGCCATTTTCTTCGAGCTGACGAAGCTGGATGTCGAGGACACCCCCCAGCAATTCACGCGTCATCGTTCGCGCCCGCTGCTGGTCTTCAGCCTTGCGCTGCAACGCTTCAGGTTCAAGAACCTGAGCCAGGACCGGCGCTGCCGAGATCCATGCCAATACGACCAGCATCACAATTCGCTGACAGGTCATGATCATCATTGAACTCCAAGGACAGCCCCTGAACCGATTCGAGCAAGGGGAGGGAACCCAGGACTCGATTCGAGCTCACACGCTCGGAACACAAAACTGTTGACGTCAATTCTCGCCCAAGGCGGGTTTCAACGTGTTTATTCAAGGCTTCAAATCACTATTTCATTTCAAGCAGAGTCAGTCACTCGGCCACCAGAGCACAGGCCCAGCCTACCCTGTTTCAATATCACACTATTTCTTTTCGCCACCAATACCCAATTCACGCCGCAGGATCTCATCCAGTTGCTTTGCCGTCTTTTTATCTTCGTCGCCCGTTTGAGCGAGAATGCCGTTGAGGTCCGTCACGTTGAATGTGACCGATTCTCCCAAGCCTTTCTGGCCGGGAATGCTGCCTCGCCAATCGACGATTTCCAAAGTGACTTTGACTTCGTCACCCTTCTGCAATTCGTACTTCGAAAGCGGAATCGGCAATTGACCTCGCACGATGACTTGAGGTTGCTCTTTTTCTTCGACGACTTTGGACAAGACTTCGTACCGGGAAGACGTGCCGTTTTCACGTGATATCTGCACGACAGCAATAATCTTGGCGACACCAAAATCGTCGCCCCCAGCGTAGTCCAGTTTCGGTGTTGCCGTGGGGAGCACTTGCCGCGTCACCGCCGATGCTACGATCCGTGGCAACCGATCAGCCCGCAGGCGAATCTGGCCAGAAATCGATGGCTCCATCGACAGGCCGTCTTCGTCAACGACCTGGATTTCGTACTTCAGAAGTTCGCGCACGGAATCAAACGGCGTCCCCTGGGGAAGCGTCCATTCATTGGAAGAACCGGATGAATTGCCCGACTTCACCAGTTCAATCGGGGCTCCCCCATTGACTGTGATCCGAGCCTGTTTGAGCGACTTGTTGGAGCAGACGAGTGACAGCTTTGCGGCAGAACCTTCCAGAACAGCCATCTGTCTTGACCCACCATCGGACTCGCCGGGCTTCACTGAAGAGGCCGCATAGCTGGGAGGTGTGATTTCCCAATTGATATCCACGAGAGGGAGAGGGACGATCACAATTTCAGCGGCATCCGAGATGGCGTCACCGAACTGGAACCGGACTCGGAACGAATCTGCAACGTGACTGATTTCACCTGCGAACGACGAAGATTCATTCGGCTTGGAAACCAGATTGATCCGGTTGGCTGCATCACTGTTCACGCCCGACAGGTTCGCAAAACCCGCAGAGGGTACTTCACCGCCACATTTGATTTCGACCTGAATCTGCTCGCCGTAGGGAATGCGGACTTGAGCCGCTTTTCCCGTAGTGAACACAGGGACCGACTGACCATTAACGGTGATCGATTCAATCTTCGTCCTGGTCGGATAGTGAGCGGAGCCGAGCAGGAACCGATTCCAGAAGGCAGCCGTGTGACTGGGGAACGCCAGGGCCGCTCCAGCGACCATCAACAGAGTCCCGACGAGAACCGCAGCCCTTTTTGGCAATGGATGATAGGTAAACCCCTGAAAGACATCGAGCGACGGGCTGAATTCAGCAACATAATCGACGACAGCCTGCTCAAGTCGAGACGAACCCCATTTGGCCGCGTGCGGCTGTTCAAATTGAAGTGCGGCGACGAGATCTGTATCGATCTTATGCTGCTGTTCGACCAGCAGCGCGACATCCTGTTCCGATTCCTGGATACTCACCAGCGGCCAGGCAAATCGCCTGACAGCCCAGAGACCACCCGCGAGCCATCCCAGCAGCACCAAGGCGCGGAATGTGACGTGCAGGTCAAAGGACCAGTCACACCAGAACGCGGCAACAAGGAGCCACAGCACAAACGCGATCGGAGCACAAACGGCACTCCCCCAGCGCACTGCCGCCCGTGACCGCCGCAGGCTGCCTAATCGAGTTCGAAGAGTGGAAAGTTTGGTCTGCATCGCGTTATTGGTTTACTCAGGAATCGCACATCAAATCGAAAATCAACGTCAACTCGTCAGGCAAGGTTCGCCAGTTTCCTCACGAACCATTCCACCATCAGAACTGCAATCACCAGCCCGAACGTCAGCCAGGTACTCCAGAGTGGCAGAATCTCGACACTGGTTTCCCGCAGTCGTGGGGCCTTGAAATCGTCTGTGAACTTGTCGACAGTCGTCAGATCGTAGGAATTGCCGTTGGTTTCGGCAGCAATGTTCTTTTGGAGCGAGACGTTGCGCACGGGGTTACGTCGTTCGACGGAGACATTCGCCACATCGAAATTGATTTCGGCCGCTTCGTTGGCGATCGGATCTGTCACCTTTAACCGGTATTCACCACCGCTGAAGACCGGAACGCGGGTTTCAAACACACCTGGCTTCAATTGAGGAATGCTGAAGACTTGGGATCGACTTCCATCCGTGTCTCGATCAGGACGAATCAATTCCGCAACAAGTCGGCGATCAGGAATATCCTTTTCATCCAGCGGCTGAAACTCCTTGTCATAGGCTTCAACAGTGACCAGCACCTGATCGTCTGCCCGGTATTGCGGTTTGTCCGTGCGAACAACGAATCGCTTGTGACTCCCCAGCGCGTGACTCAATCCCAACCGGTGAATCAACTGCCCCCAGAACTGACGGTAATACTCTTCACCGTACAGTCGACGCAGTCGCCACATTTCATTGAAGGCAATGTAGACCACTTCCCCGCGACCATACTGACGGACCGCAATCAGTGGTTGAGGTGTCTTGCCATCGGCACACTTTTCGGTGGGATGTTCGGCCAGGACCTGAGTCCCCTTGATCTCGATGCGGCGAACCGGCTGGAACCAGGGGAGTTTCCCCATGTTGTTCCAGCCTTTTTGATGTTCCTGATCGGTCTGACCAAGTCGCATGAAATCAAACTGAGCAGCGACGGGCGTCAGGGCAAGTCGAAACTCCTTGTCATCGCGGCGTTTCGCGTCTGGGTCGACAACAACCGGCAGCATGTCGGCCAGCGGTGTTTCTGCGAGTTGACCAGGTCCGAACCGAGGACCTGCCATCACAACGAGACCACCACCGAACTGGCTGACAAATTCCTTCGTCATTTCGCAGAATCGGGTACTGAGGGCTGAGGACGGCATGTCACCCAGGAAGATTACATCGTTCTCAAAGAACTGGCTACGAGGCAGCGTCAGGCTGGGCAAAAACAGTTCGTTGGTTTCGCGAACAACCGGGTCTGCCGAACGGATAAATGTCCGGAATCCACGCATCCCGACGAGCTTATCACGGTGAAAGACCTCCTTGACGAAGCGCCATTCCCAGGTCGGTTCATACTCGACGAACATCAGACGCAGGAAGTCGTCGATGATCTTGACTTCACGTTCTGCCTTGTTGTTCTGCGTAACGACTTCACCTTCAACGGAATCGACTTCTGCCGTGAAGATGAATCGACCGGTCAGTTCAGGAGTATAAGGGAATTCAATCTGTTCACTCGCTCCACTGATCG
>CAIWEX010001312.1 GCA_903911795.1 uncultured Schlesneria sp. | reverse complement strand
CTCCCCAACGTGTCGTCGGCTACCGCCCGACTTAATTCTTTTTCCCAGGGGCTAACCGGGTATCGGACATCTACCCGATGTCCTTTACCAAAAATAATTAAGTCGGGCGCTCCGGGTTATCCACCCGAAGCCTCCGACACGTTGGGGGACGGGTTTTAGATGAGGGGTTATCACCCCACGACGAATGCGCTACCGCGACCAGTTCACGCGTGAGGCGTGGAGATTACGACGGGCGCTACGAGCTTGCGCGACGACAACTATCACGTTTGGAAAAAGAACCGCCGCGACTGCGGCACTTTGAAGACTGCCGCGCCCAGGCGCATCCGCTTTCCCCAACCGACCTTGCCCCATCGGGCAAAGCTGCCCGTCTGTGCCGGATTCTCCAAACAGGTATTCTTGAAGCATATGAAAAATATCAAAAAGGAAGCTTCGAATGACTCCGTGAATTTGGTCGAACAGCAATTGAGAAAACTGTCGGGGTTCGGAGCTGCGGGCCTCAAGTTGGCGCGGCAGATTCTGGCAAAGCTGGAAAAAGTTGAAGGTTCCGTTGAGATTCTGGCGCGTCAGAACGCCCGGGAATTGACCCCGGATAAATCGCCAGAGCCGAGGCAGAGTTAGGATCAATTCGGATTTCAAAACCAGCCGCCATTACCTCGCCGACTTGCCCCAAACGCAATTGTCGACGTTTGGCTTTAACCCAGAGCACTGCCGGAGGTTCAGGACACAGGACTTCCATCGTCGCAGGAGTGGCGGCTGATTTTGGAACCATGAGTGACCCCGATTACATCATTATCGGTGAGCGACCCGGTTGGGGTGATCCCCAGCTTTTTGGCATTTCCACGGTTGACCAACGCCAACATATTTACATTATCGGCAAGACCGGCTCGGGCAAGACGACACTTTTGCGAAATCTCATCTTGCAACACATCGCGGCCGGCCACGGAGTTGGACTGATCGACCCCCACGGCGATTTGGCTGAAGAACTTCTGGACCACATCCCGCCGCATCGTGCCGACCATCTGGTATATTTCAACCCCGGGGATTTGGAATTCCCGGTCGGAATGAACCTGCTCGCCAATGTGGCGCCGGACAGCCGGCACCTCGTGGCGTCCGGGATTGTGACCGCCCTCAAGGGAATCTGGCGCGACTCATGGGGACCGCGATTGGAATATATCCTCTATAACGCAGTGTCCGCCCTCCTTGATTGCACGAATGCCACCCTCCTGGGTGTCGACCGGATGCTCATTGACGACAAATACCTGGCCAAGATTATCGGTCAGATTCAGGACCCGTTCATCCGGTCCTTTTGGACGGACGAATTCGCAGGCTACGACGAGCGTTTCAGACGGGAGGCCATTGCCCCGATTCAAAACAAACTCGGCCAATTCCTCTTGAACCCAGTCATCCGCAACATTTTGGGACAGGTCAAGACAAAGGTGAATATCCCCTTGATCATGGACAACGAGCGACTTTTCATCGCGAACCTGTCCAAAGGGCGACTCGGCCAGGACAAAGCGAACCTGCTCGGATCGCTTCTGACCACTCAATTTCAATTGGCCGCAATGGAGCGAGCGAGCATCCCTGAAAATGAACGCCGCGATTTCTACCTCTTCATCGACGAGTTCCAGAATTTCTCCACCGATGCGTTTGCCTCGATTCTGGCTGAGGCCAGAAAATATCGTCTCTGCCTCATTCTCTCGCACCAATACATCGACCAGCTTTCGTTGCCGGTCCGCCAGGCAGTATTCGGGAATGTCGGAACGATCATCAGCTTTCGCATCGGACACACCGACGCAGAAGTGATGGAAAAGGAGTTTGGCAAAACATTCACGGTCAATATGCTCGCTGACCTCAACCGGTATGAAGCGGTGGTGAAGCTCTTGGAGAATGGAACCAGCCGCATGCCGTTTCTGGCGAACATGCTCCCGCCGGTTCAGCAACAATTTGGCCGGCGGGACAAACTGATTGCCCGATCACGCGAACGATTCGCAACTCCCCGCGCCACAGCGGAGGATAAATTGAATCGATGGATTGCGAGTCTGAAGCAACCCGGCGAGGAATGAGTTCTGCTTGCCCGAGCGCGCAAATCAGGGTGGCTTCTTTCTTCTCGGTCATTCGCTAAACTGGTTGAATGGCCTCTCACCGACTTCCACGCTTCAAACGGGTTTCCGGAGTCGCCCCGATCCAACTGACCGAACGCGACCGTGAAATTATCCGGCTCGTTCATCGGTATCGCTTTTTGCGTTCCCAGCAAATCGCGGCCCTGGTGGCCGACAAGTCACAGCAACTTTTGCGGCGATTGCAATTGCTGTTCCATCACGGCTATTTGGAACGTCCGCGTGCCCAGCTCGACTATTACCACCAGGGCGGATCTCGCCATATTGTATATGGCATCGGGAATAAAGGAGGGGCGTGGTTGAAACTGGAGTTCGGGGCGAGATTTCCAAAACTCAAATGGGGGGAGAAAAACCGTG
>CAIWEX010001311.1 GCA_903911795.1 uncultured Schlesneria sp. | reverse complement strand
GCTAGCGTCCGGTTCTGGTTAGTCAGACGACGGGTTACGCAAATCGTGGGCAGAAACCGGACGCTAGCGCGTTCCGGCTGATGGGTGTATCGAAATCAACGTCTGTTCGCTTCGGCCCCCGCACCCGGGCCCCTGCATCCAGTCGCGAAACCCCTGCGGACTTCAGCGAATCTGGGGCGAATAACAGCCCTGCCATCGCTTATCCGACGCGCGTTGGTTGACGGTCGCGTGAGGCTGTGGTACGTCTTTTCGCTTGTTTTGCCTGTGCCCACCCCGACGGAAGATCATGGATTTTATTGCTGCGACGTATCGGCTGACCTGCCCCGGTCCCGAAGTCGAACGTTTGAGTCACGACATTGCACTCGAACAGACTGTCGAAGTTCCCGACGCCCTCATCCACTCCCCTGCCCTGCGCGAGGCGGTTGTTGGTCGCGTCATCTCCATTTCACTGGTGACGAATTCGCCCGATCGCTGCACGCCTGGCGAGCAATTTGATGTCCGGATCGATTATCCCGCAGATCTGGCAGTCAGTGGATTGGCTTCATTGCTGAATCTGCTGTACGGCAATATCTCACTGAAACAACGAATCCGCCTGACAGATTTTCAGCTTCCAGATTCTCTGCTGAGTGCCTATCGCGGACCGAATCTAGGTGTGGCCGGGTTGCGTCAGTCTCTGGGCGTGCATGGTCGGCCGCTCCTGGCAACCGCTCTGAAACCACGCGGTTCAACCGCAGAACAGCTCGCTTCACGTGCCCGCGAATTCTCTGCCGGTGGCGGCGATCTGGTTAAGGACGATCATAACCTGGTGGATCTGTCGTTCGATGAATTCTGTCATCGGATCGAACTCTGCCAGCGCGGCGTTCTGGAGGGAAGCGAGATTACAGGGCGAACCTGTCTGTACTTTCCGAATCTTGCAGGCCCTGCCGGAGAACTCGAACGCCGCGCCGAATTCCTGGTGAAGCTCGGTGTCCGAGGTGTTTTGATCGCCCCGATGATTGTGGGACTGGATCAAGTCAAACATCTGGCAGACAAATATCCCCTGGCGCTGATGGCTCACCCCACGTTTGCCGGTGCTTTCTTCCACGACGAAACGCATGGAATCGACCCTGGCCTGATGCTGGGAACGCTGCTCCGCCTGGCGGGATGTGATGCGACGATCTATCCCAATCTGGGAGGACGCTTCGCGTTTACGGCAGACGAATGCCGTCAGATCGATCGCCATGCCCTGCAGCCGCTGGGAAACCTGCGGCCTGCCTGGCCCGCACCGGCGGGTGGCATGTCGTACGAAAACCTCGGTCAAATGGCGACTGACTGCGGACAGGATTCGATCTTCCTGATCGGAGGTGCCCTGCTGGGTGATTCCGCGGATCTCAGATCGAGTACCGCCAGATTTCTTGAACGGATCGTAGAACTTTTCCCGGCATCAACGTCATCGGCACCCGTTTCCAGCGAGGTTGTCTCTGCCTGTGAACTGCCAGCGATCCGAAGTGTTCATCGATTACTGGAACATTTGCGATTCGTCGCTGGCTTTCGCTGGGATGGCCGGGAACCGATGGCCTATAAGACGACGGAAGAACTTCCGTTCCGAAACGTCAGCCGAACAGAACTGATCGGTTCGACGGGTGAACAGACGGCTTTTGACCTGAGATACTTCGAAATCGGACCGGGAGGTCATTCCAGTCTGGAAAAGCATGTTCACACCCACGTAGTGATCGGTGTCCGGGGAACAGGAACACTGGTCAGCGGCGAGAAGCAGATTCAGATCCAGCCTTTCGATGTTGCCTACGTTCCACCGCTGCGAGTGCATCAATTGACGAACACCTCTACCGAACCATTCGGCTTCTTCTGCATCGTCGATCACGACCGCGATCGACCTCAGCAGCCGTAGTTTTTAAAGTAGCCTTCATCGCTCCGCGTGAAGATCAGCCGTTCGAGAGCAAACCGTTCAAACTGCAAACGGCGGAACAACGAATTACTCCCCTGTTCCTTTTCCCTTGTGTCTTCGCGCGGATCACCACATCAAAAGGAAGTCAGGTTGATGATGAGGTTCATTCCAACGGTCGGACACGTGAAAACATTCGCTATTGCTTCTCTGGTCGCGATCACCGCGTTGTCAGGTACTTCAAACATCGCTCGTGCTGACGACGCAGCGGTCCCCAAACCGCCGACAACTCCGACTGCGAAGCCGAAGCCCGTTCCGACTCATGCGGATATCTCGTTTGGTCCACATCCTCACCAGTTAATAGATGTCCATCTGCCAAAGCAGAGGGCGGGACCGTTTCCCGTGCTGGTGTGGTATGGGGGCTTATGGGAACCGAGTAAACACGTCCCCGACTTGAATCGGTTTCTCCCGGCGGGGATCGCCGTGATCGGTGTGCAGTCGCGAACATTGAATGATGGCATGAAGGACCAGTTCAAGCCCCCCGTCGCCTATCCGATGGAGGATTCTTGTCGAGTAATCCAGTTCATTCGGATGAACGCGGCGAAATGGAATCTTGATCCAAAACGGATTGCCACGGGTGGTGGATCTCAGGGAGCTTTACCCGCGCTCTACGTCGGTTGTGTTCCAGATCGTGCCGACCCTCAATCTGCTGATCCTGTCCTGCGTGAATCGACGAAGATCACATGCGTCGCTGCGTATCGCAGTCAGCCGAGTATCGATCCACAGAGGATGCAGGAGTGGGTGCCGGGCGTGAAATGGGGGGCTCCCTCCCTGGGGGTCGACTTTGATTCGTCACTGAAACGTCGAGACGAATTGCTGCCGTACATTCAAAAGTATTCACCCGAGAATCTGCTGCATCCCGGTTCGGCGACCATCTATTTTGAAAACAACTGGGGACTCGTTCAGCCCGAAGATGTGACCGAAATGGACTACAAAGTTCATGCCCCAGGGTGGGGATTGGGCTTTCAGAAACTGGCTGAGAAGGCCGGAGTGCAGTGCTTCGTGAAATACCCCGATCACCCCACTGAAGGGTATCGCGATATCTGGGATTTTATCGTTCAAGAGCTGACCAGAAACTGATCGACGTCAACACGCCAATCAGTCCTTCGCCTTGGGAAATCCGGCCGAGATCAATTCCTTGTAACCGGGTTTGAGCGGCCGAACGGTGAAGCCTTGTTTTTCCAGAATATTCGCCGCAACCAGTGCTCGTTTTCCAACGGCACAATGAACGTATAGCGTCTTTTCTCTGGGAACTGACTTCAGCTTTTCTTTGTTCACCTCGTCTTGCAGGCTGCTGAGTGGCAGGAAGATCGCTCCTGCGACATGGCCGTCATCCCATTCTCCCTGTTCACGCACATCGATAAGGACCGCGGTCTCGTCGTCGACGTTCTTCTTGACGGTTTTCAGCGAGTCTTTGGTGTGCTCGGCCGCCTGTACCATCGTCGTCACGAAGCTCGAGATCAGTACCAGGGTCAGGCCGAATGAGGGGATGATTCGCATCAGAGGATTTGCTTTCATTTCGTGGGAAATCGTTAATCGACAAACAGGAATTCCGAGGAATTCCACATGGCTCGACAAAACGCTGACAGCCTGCGGCGTTTGATGAATTCGCTGCTGTTCGTGATCTCGTCATTTGTGGCTTCACGCGAGTACAGCAATTGGTAAGCCAGCCGTACTTGATCCGCAGACGCAGGGCCAGCTTCGCTTTGCAAACGTTGAGCAAATTGATCGGCCATGCGCAGGCTGAAGGAATGATTCAAAAGCGACAGGGCCTGCAGCGGTGTGACGGTCGAGGAACGTCGGGGTGTCGTCGATGATGGGTCGGGACAATCGAAGGTGTCCAGAAACGGACTGCGACCGCCACGAGCCCACATGCGATAGACCGTTCGCCGATTGTTCGCATATCCGATTGGATCGATCGGGTCGTAGAACTGAGTCCCTTTGAAGAAATACGAATTGACGTCCGTATATCCCTTTCCGCCGATCTCGGTATTCAATTGACCGGCAACCTGCAGCATTGCGTCACGGACCGATTCGGCTTCCAGCCGATGGGGAGTCATCCGCCAGAGCAGACGATTCCCGGCATCGATCTTCGCCGCAGCAGGATTAAAGAGCGATGATTGGCCATAGGTGGCTGATGACAGCATCAGGCGATGCAGTCGTTTCAGTGAAAAACGGTTTGCCCGAGTGGCAGATGGACCGTGGCCCAGGAATTCTGTGGCGAGCCAGTCGAGCAGTTCGGGGTGACTCGGTTTTCCTCCGTTGAACCCCAGATCACTCGGAGTCTCGACCAGTCCGGCTCCGAAATGATAATGCCAGACTCGGTTCGCCATGACTCGCGTAAAGAGTGGGTTGCGAGCATCAGTGATCCAGTTGGCCAGGTTCATCCGCCGATGGGATTCGATCGCATCCGGCTTCAATCCGAAGCTGGGTTCCAGGCCACGGACGGCGGTCAGGCCAGCAGGGGCGACCTCTTCACCCAGCGTACTGACGCTTCCCCTCTTGTGGATTTTCATCGGGGGAGGCTGAGTCGCAATGGCGGTGTAAATCTTGACCGCTGCGGCTTTCCCGGCCTGAGCGTGCTTGAGTCGCAAGTCCGTCAACTCGTTCTGACGTGCGATCCGAGCGGCCCGGTCCTCCGGGCCCAGCCGGCTGGCGATCTCGGCCTCGGTGATGAACGTATTGGTGGCGTCGGCCGCGATGGCAACCTCTTCGGGTGACAGGGCGCGATCGTATAAGCGGGCGGCGGCAATCGTGCCACTCAGCATTCGGTTCCCACCTGCTTCTGTTCCGTGACGCAGGCCAAACACGACATGACTCTTCCCTGCTTCGTATTTGATCGTGGCATCTTTACGGATTGGCTTACCATAGGGCTGACCATTTCGATAACCGACAATCGTGCCATCAGCGCGATGGACTTGAGTCATCGTGACAAACTGCTTGTCCCCCTGCTCTTCGGCATCACCGCCGTAGGAAGCAGTTCGCTGGAATCCATTACTTCCTGCCATCCATCGCTTCTGTTCCTGCTCGGCGAAGACAATGGCGTCAAACGTGTGACCGTCAATCGCCTGCAGGCTGATGGCACCTCCGCCCGATTGTTGCAGGGAACTGAGTCGCAACCGGACTTCCAGCGTCTTTTCAAACAGATCCTTCTCCAGCGGAGCGGTCTTTGCATACGACTTGCCGTCAACGACGAGTCCCTCTTTTTCGATCGCCGCTGTTCCTGCCAGCTGAACATGCATCCGGCCGACCTGGTCTTTGGCATCACGTGCAAAATCCCAGGCGGCGATGGGAACGGGAGCGTCGGGTGACCGTGGCTTTTTTCCTGGGACGTCCTTGGAGCGTTCACGTTCGGACAGGATCTGCGTACGAATCGGGGTTTCCTGCTCACGCAGTTGACGGCTGAGCAGATCAATTCGTTCCTGCATCGCGACAAGCTGTGCAGCTGCCTCGGGAATCGCGACATCGCGCTCGCCATGATCGACACCCGCCAGCGCTGACGCGACCTGATAGTACTCGCGGGCAGTGATCGGATCGAACTTGTGATCGTGGCATCGGGCACAGTTCAAAGTCAGGCCGAGAAATGTCTGGCCGACGACACCGATCGTATCTTCCAGTTCATCCTGTCGCATCGTAGCTCGCATCCGATCCACGACCGGTACGACGGTGTCATGAGCCCCCGCCACTAGAAACCCGACCGCACGCAGTGCCTGAGGGTCGCTGGGGGCGATCAAGTCGCCAGCCAGCTGCCAGCGGACAAATTCATCGTAAGGCATGTCGCTGTTCAGGGCCTGAATCACCCAGTCGCGATAGGGCCAGGCGTTGGGGCGCGGGAGATCACGTTCAAACCCGTTACTTTCGCCGAACCGGACAACATCCAGCCAGTGTCGGGCCCATCGCTCGCCATATTGAGGTGACGCGAGTAATCGGTCGAGCAGCCGTTCCACAGCATCGGGATGCGGGTCATTAATGAATTCCGTGACTTCCTCGGGCGAAGGAGGCAACCCGATTAGATCGAAGGTGACTCGGCGAATCAGGACACGCCGGTCGGCTGCCGAAGGAACAGTCAGGCCAGCGGCTTCCAGGCGGCTTTGCACAAATGCGTCAATCGGCTGACGTAGTCGGGCTGAGTGACGTGTGGAAGGAATCGGCGGTCTGGCAGGAGGTTGCAGAGCCCACCAGTCATACCCCGCTCGCTGTTCAGTGGAGATTTTCAGGGGATCGAGTGCCGCGCCGACCCAGTCAGCACCGCTGGCAACCCACGATTTGATCAATGCTTTTTCGGCGGCTGAAAGAGGATACTTGGGGGGCATCTCATCCGCTTCAATCCGTTGCCAGAGAGGGCTTTTTTCCGGCTGTCCAGGCACAAGAGCCGGGGTTCCGCTTTCGCCACCTTTCAGAATCTTGTCACGCAGAGAGAGATCGAGCCCCCCCTTGATTTCACTCCCCGAATGACAGCCGAGACATTTTGCGATGAGAAGCGGCGCAACCTCTTTCTCGAATCGTTGCTGTCCTGCTGTCAGTGGATCAGCAGCATCGACACATGGGGGGACGACGCAAAAAATGGCGACAACGAGTGCCAGTCCCGCCAATGACTTCCCCAACGACCACACCGTCATCGCAAACCTCCGCCAAACCAGAATCAGAATTCCGTGTAGGCTACCGGTCGCAAGTTTCTGCTGCAACGGGGTGACTTCCGGCGAAGGGATTCGCCTTCGAAGCGAAATGTGCGACGGACTTCCAGTCCGTCGTACACCAAATTGTTTGCGGACCGATTCACATCATCATTGATGGACTGCTGGCGAAGATTCTCTCAGACGACCAACTTGGGAGGAGACCTTCGGTCGACTGTTTCGGCAGGGTCTGGAGACGTCTGGAGACCCGCGCCGATCACGTGATCGCGTGTCCGTGTTGATCACAGCTTGAACCATCAGCCGGAACGCGCTAGCGTCCGGTTCGAACCGTGGGATAGCGCCAAGCGGCTGATGGTCTAACGGAAATCTTAGCAGTCATGGAACAATAGCAGCGAGAACAGGAGACCTTCGGTCGGCCGTATCGGCGGGGTCAGGAGACGTCAGGAGACCCGCGCCGATCGCCCCAGCGATTTGCATTCTCGTTCATCTCCGTGACTTTGTGTCTCTGTGAGACAAACTGGCTGGATGGCCGAAGCGGGCCAAACAGCACAGGTATGCAGCATGGCCCCTGTTGCCGCTTCGGCTGACTCGCATGCATTTTGTCATTCGTTGCTCGTGGTCGACAAGTCACCGCGGAACACTCTGTTGACTTGAAACTCGTCACGCCTCCAACAAGTCGTTCGTCTCAAAACGAACGCTGCCCCTTGCTGGAATTTCGGCAAACACAGCTACCACGCGGGGAATGGTTTCCTCCAGAAGATCCGAAAAAGGAATAGACTCGGGATTGGTACGAAAAAACTCGTAAGCATCCTCGAAGACTTTCATTGATTGCTTGCGTGAATGCCACTCAGCGACGCCATTCAGCAGCGGAGCAATTTCACCCAAGCCAGCCTTTCGCAATCTGAGATCTACCATTCGTAAATTCAAAAGTATGATCGGACCGAAAACATCAACGAAGACTTCCTTTCGATTCTTTCGCCAAATGATTCGAAGCGTGCGATCTGGGTATTTTGCCATTGGGAAACTTCCGATGCCTTCTGGAATCAACTCACGACCAAGGTAGCCCGGGGTAGCGGCTGGAACTTTGCCACGTCAACTCAAGCCCAGCGCCTCGCGCTTCTCTCGGATGAACTTCAGATGATGAGTGATGTGATTCGTTGCGCGCAGAATCAGCTGTTCCAGAGTCAGTACTCCAGCCTCAGTGTGCGTCCCAACACGGTTCAGAGCATCTGGTGACAGTTGCCGGAGCGTCCTTGCCGTGGAACTGCGGATCGCGTCCACGACCGCCAATTCTTCGTCGATGATTCGCTCGTGGTAGAAAAGGTGTGCTGCGAACAGATTCTCGTCCGCTCCCAAAAGCGTCGGATTGTCATGCGAGGCAACACGCTTGATCCGGTCGGCCATAATCGGCTCAAAGTCCGAGATGTGGGCAACTACTTCAAGTGTGCTCCATTTCCCTGGCACCGGGCGAGCGATAAGTTGCTCGCGGGTCATACCATCAACGGCTACCCGCAGGAGAGCGGCTCTGGTGAGATAAGTATCGGCAAGTTCGACAGGTGTCATCTCAATTGCTCTTTCGTGGCAGTGACCGAGCCGTACGCTAGCCGTAAACGAGGCCAACCAAAAAACTCTGACCTCAAAAAACGCATCGTCGTCCACAGCGGCTCACGGCTTGGTTCGGGGATTTCTCAGTTTACCAACTCATTCATCATCCCAAAACCAATTAACAAAACGCGAGACCTGCGACTCCACGCAACGGACTGGTATCCCGCGGACTCCCAGTCACCATTTGACGATTCCTCGCATCACTTTGAAGCCACCAACAAGCGTTGAACCTCCGTATTCCCTGGCTAAACGCAGGAGGGTTTTGTGAAACCCACAATTAGGAAATGTGGATTCAACCTTGGCGATGGCCGATCTACGGATTCCCTTTCGGCACCAGCCTTGTGTTGCGTCGATCCAGTCGGCTTTACGGCACGCCTCAATGACGGCCGCGTGCATTCCTTTGTACTTGAAAACCTTGTGGTGCCAATGAATCGCGCCACGCAAGGCGCCTGGGTCCAGACCCCAACCGTATTCTTCATTGTCCCGAAGTGCGACAGCTTCAGAGGGCTCCAGATACGCCAATTCCTTATCTGTCCAAAGTCCGATGTCGTGGTAAACGAACGCCGTTTCCACAATCTGCTCGTATTCAGTTGCGTTCCCCAGAAAGTGCATCGCGTAGGTGATACAGCGGTATACGTGGTTTCGATAGCCATCAAAGTCGTGGCCAATCAGAACTCGATACGGTGCGAACAGCTCTTCAACACGGGGACGCTCAGTTCTTATGGTGATTTCATGCACGGTAAATCTGCTCTGTCGGCCTAATGTCAGGCATGATTGCGATTGGGGTAACGGCCAAAAATCACCCGCCTCCCGAAGTGGGAGTTACAGGGAGTTCCATTGTAGCCAACCAAGACCGGGCGGTCAGGGTGGCCGGGCCTGAAGGCATTGCGGAAGGCCCGGAATTCTTGTTGTGACCACGTACACCGTTCACGGGGTCATCCGCTTCATTCCTGACCCCGCCACCCACGCGGGTAACGATATTTTGAACGGCAATATTTGAGTAGCCGATCTCGTGAGAGATCGGAAATGCAATGGAACCCCTGAAATCGTGAGGCGTGAGATAGTCGTGGTTCGCTCCGCGAACCAACGCTTCCTGGTTGACAAGACG
>CAIWEX010001310.1 GCA_903911795.1 uncultured Schlesneria sp. | reverse complement strand
TAGCTCACTTCGTGAGCAACCCTGGGCTTTAAGACGCAACTCCGTTGGAGTTGAATACATTGATAACAGCGATCAACGCCTGATCTCGCCATATCAAGCGATCCGAACGGTAGAGGGCATCGCCGTCGCCGCTCCACTCATGGAAATCCCAATTTTAGCCTGCAAAAATGCTTCACAGCGTTGCCCGCCGGGGTTGAAGAGTCTTCGCGAAAGGCCCGTCTCCATATCCCCCTTTGACATCACATCTTCTCTGGCACTACTCCCGTCTTCAAAAACTCTTCAAACTCGTCGTCTTCAAATTCTTCCAGTTTGTAGAGATGGATCACGCTCGACGGTGGCGCTCCCGGCCCAGATTCCGCTCTAAGCCATTCGATTGCGGAGTCGAGAATATCCTGTTGCGACGGCGCTCGCCATTGTCGATAACCGAAGCTGCCGAGAATACAGATGTCGTGGATAAGAGCAATCCAAAACGACGTCCCGTGGTAAGTACCATCAGTTAATTTGGAGCAACACAAGATCTGTGTGCCAAGGGGGTCAGTTACACGCAACCAGGCGTAGAATCCATGTGATTGCACTAATGTTATTATTGCGTTTGCCTCGTCGATGGATTGCATAGAATCCCGAGCGTCAAAGTCGAAATCATTTGTTCCGAAAGACACGTCCTTGTCACGGACTCCATGGCCGTGACACCCGCAAAAAAGCTCGCCCCGTGGTAGCGACTGCGCACCAGGCGATGTCTGGATCCCGCATCAGTCCGTCCCAGCCATCCATTCCCCGACTTATAGCATGACGATGCAGTAATCACCGCACGTTCGCATATTTACTTCGCGGACAGATCGATCCCCATGTCTTTGAAGAGGAATTTCATATCCTCCCAGACATCCTTTTTCGCGGCGGGGTTACGCAGCAGGTATGACGGGTGGTAGGTGCAGATCACTTTGGAGCGACCATATTCATAAAACTTGCCTCGCATCTTACCGATGGGCAGTTCGGAGGCCAGCAGGTTCTTTGCCGCGGTTGAGCCCCAGCAGACGATGTATTCGGGATTCACAATCGCGAGCTGTCCATTCAGGTACTCGCGACAGTTGCCGGCTTCTTCGATCGATGGAAGTCGATTTCCGGGGGGACGGCAACGGAGCACGTTGCAGATGTAGATCTCTTCCCGCTTTAACCGACAGGCCTTGATGATGTCGTTGAGCAACTGACCTGCACGACCGACGAAGGGTTCGCCCTGTTGATCCTCGTCAGCTCCAGGGGCCTCACCCACAAACACGATTTTTGCATTCGGATCACCGACTCCGAAGACCGTTTGCGTTCGCGTTGAAGCGAGTTCCTGACAGCGCACGCAGGCTTTGACCTTGTCGGCCAGGATTTTTAGCTGGGTCACTCGCTCTTGAGGTGGCAGATCGAGAGGTTGAAACGGTTGGATCACGACAGGAGCAGACGGAGGTGCTGCCGGGGCGGAACGTTTTGGTGCCATGGATGTGACTTGGGGCTCCGGTTGCACCGGCGGACGGGATTGCTCGCGTGGAACGGGTTCACTGCGAACAGGAGTAGCCGGTTTCATGCTGGCAGCGACACTCGTGGTCGACGCACCTGCCCGCGCGGGCGCTGGCAGGCCTGGTTCCGGGACTGTTGGGACGATTCGCTTCCAGTGGGTCAGCCCTGCACGGCGAAAGTCATCCAGTCGTTGAACAACCGCGCGCTGAACCGCTGCCAGTTCCAATTCGTCCATCCGTGATTCGACTCCGTAAGTTCTTAAATAGTTGGCAGTTGTGCTCCGCGAAAACCTCGGTCCGCGAGTTCTCAGAATCCGCGTGCCGTCCGGATGTCGTCGAAGTCTCGCAGCTTGTAACCAATTTGAAGGTAATCGAGCAATCGGCACAAGGATCGTACCGCGACACCCATGCCATCTGGACCGCTGAACCCACCAAACTGGCCGCCCCCCTTCAGATGAGGCTCCAGTTCCAGGAAGACTCCGGGTGCACCGAGTTTTTTCATCTTGGCGTCGATGGCAGGCAAGTGATCTCGCAAGTCACGCAGGATCAACTCGTGGCCGGAATCACCGATATCACACGGGACGAAATTCTTCAGGCGTTCTTCGTCAACGACGCCGGTCCAGACCAGACTCTGATCGACTCGGTAATCCTTGATGTGCATCCAGCCAAATGAATCTCGCATGGCACGATATTCCGCCAGGCAATCGAGTGGCGACAGGTTTTGTGACGAAATGTTGCCACCATCAAAAATGCAGACCAGGTTGTCGCGGCCGATGGCAGTGGCCAGCGCTGCCAGCATCCGGCCATTCTGACCAACCAGATTCGCTTCGACTTCCAGGCCATACACGAGACCTGCCTGAGCACACAGATCCACGATCGGTCCCAGGCGGTCAGCGGCCTGCTGGACATACTTTGCCGGGTCTTCACCGCGTGGATGATAGAACGAGAATCCACGAATCAGTTTCGCATCAAGTGCTGTGGCGGAACGGATCGTCGCCGCAACATCGCCAGCGTGATACGTCGCATCGGGAACAAACTTGTTGTGTGTTCCATCATCGACATCCAGCAGCTTTACCTTGCCAAGTCGCGAACCGATGCTGGTCACTTTCATTCCATACGTCGCATGCAATTTCGCCAGATTCTTCAATTCGTCCGAGTCGAGTTCCGTGACGTGCTTCACCTTTCCGGAACCAGAGACGTCAACGAATCGAGGGCTGTAGTATTGCAAGCCGATGGCAGACATCGCAGAAAGCTGTTCGACGGCGGTCTTGGTATTCGCAGCTTCATCAGCGAAGGCGCTCAAGATAATTGCGGGGGCGGACATTGCAGTAACCTTTGGTAAACCGGGTGGTCAAATGATTGATTCGTCGGGCAGTGCCTCGTCACGTCTTGTTTTTTGGATTCGATCAGCCGAAATCACTAGTCTTGAGGCAGCACCAGCCGCTGAAGAATACCGGCGACAAAATCGGAAATACAACCAATTGGTCGAGGAAGAGCGGGAATTACCGGATTCAGGGCAAGTCCGCGAAGTGCAACATTCTGAATGCAATTTGGCTGCTGTCTTGAACCGCAGGCTCCAGAGGAACATCATGTGCGAAGCAATTAGCCCGCCACGTCACCAGGAGTGACTCAGCTCTGCTGACGCTGCAGGTTTTCTGACAACGTGCCAGCCGCTGAAGCACCTGCCCCACGCGAACTCGCGTGACTCGAATTCTGGAATTGAAATCTTGAGCATCACAGAAACTCGACAATTGCGTGCCGGAATGGTCGGCATGGGGATGATCTTCGACGAAACCTATCGGCCGTTCTTTGAACGGACTCAACGTGAAGGATTGTATGACCGCCGTTTCGGTGACGTCAGCGTTCCGTTGACGTCGGTTGCCACGCGCACCGGAACTCGAGCCGATGCCTATCGCAAATCTGCGGGATCAGCCATTCATCCGTTCGTCAGCCACTCGGGAAACGACGCCGTCGACAAGATGCTGGACGCCGGAGTCGATTTTGCCTGTGTCGCCACGCCCGACAATCGCCACTTCGAAGCCGCAAAGAAAGTTCTTGATGCCGGGGCTCACCTGTTAATCGAAAAGCCATCGGTTCTGAAGCTGCAGGAACTCGATGAACTCGTCGCACTGGCTCGCCGCAAGAACCTGCTGGCAAAAGTGGTCTACCACAAATTGCTTGATCCCGATCACAAGAAACTGCGAACACTGGTTGTCGATGGAGTGCTAAAACACATCAATACGGGGTACTGCTCGCTACTGGAACCAAAATCGATTTCGGGAGGGCAGTTCGCGGAATGGATCGTCGGACGAAACCCCGGGACGTATGTCGCCTGTCACTACATCAAGCTGATCGACTTCACGTTCGGTGGTCGCCTGAAATCGGTCAATGCGACCGGCCAGCGCGGATTGGTGGGGCCGCATGACGGACCCACCTGGGACAGCACTCAGATGCGAATGGTCTACGAATACGAAGATGGCCGCGATGCCGCGTTCGACATCCACACCTCCTGGGTGACACCCGATAACTTCCCCGGTTACGTCGAACAGGAAGTTCAGTTTCGATTCGACAATGGGGTCTGGAACGGTCACAGCCGCAAACGGGGCGTCGAATGTACCGTGGAAGGTGAGACCCCACTCAAGCGTAAGATTACGATGAACAACCACTACAATGGCACGTTCCTCGAACCTTGGGGCGAACGTTCGCAACGGGGTTATGGGGTGGAAGTGCTGGAACGGTTTGCTCGCGAACTGGCGTACGTCAAGTTTGGTGGAAGTGCTGCGGAGTCGCAGCAGCGTCTGACAGAAGTGCAGGCGCTCTCCTACAACGATCTGGCGGCTGATCGACAGTCGGTGGCTGCGGTGCAGGCGCTGGAAGCAATTCTGGACGCACATGCCAAAGGTGAACCTGATTGCGTTGTTCGCATCAATGATCCAAAGGGTGGACTGGTGATGTACCGTCCAGGAGTTTCCGAACCAACAGTCCTGTATTCCGGGCGAGTTTGATCGGACATCACTTCCGATCCACGTTCTCTAAAGGCTGCACGATGAAATTTCATGATATTGCTCACGTCCTGTTTCTGATGCTGGTCTGCGGGTTACCCGCGTGTGCCGACGACTGGCCGCAGTGGATGGGACCGAAGCGAGACGGAGTCTGGCGAGAAACCGGGATTGTCGACACGTTCCCCGCAGGTGGGCCGCCGGTTCGATGGCGAGTCCCCATTGGCGGTGGCTATTCAGGCCCGGCGGTGGTTGGCAATCGCGTCTACGTCACCGACAAACAGATGCCGCAGGGAATCCAGAATCCTGACAATCCATTCAACAGAACTCGTACCCCCGCGACAGAACGTGTGGTCTGTTTGAATGGTGACGATGGTTCGATCGTCTGGAAGCACGAATACGAATGCCCCTACACGGTCAGCTATCCAGCCGGCCCCCGCACCACTCCTGTCGTTCAAGATGGCCGCGTCTACACGTTGGGATCAGAAGGGCACCTCTTCTGTCTGGAAGCCAAAGACGGAAAGGTTGTCTGGGGGAAAGAACTGAAGAAGGACTACCAGCACGAACAGTCACCCGTCTGGGGCTGGTCCGCCAATCTGCTGCTGGATGGTGACCGACTGATTTGTCTCGTCGGCGGCAAGGGTACGACCGTCGTGGCGTTCCATAAAGAGACTGGCAAAGAGATCTGGCGAGCAATCGATTCGTCCGGTCCACATGGCCCTGGATATAGCTCACCCGTGATTATCGAAGCCGGGGGCAAACGCCAATTGATCGTCTGGCATCCGACAGCAATCACTTCGCTCGACCCCGAATCAGGCAGCCAATACTGGACTCAGCCATTTGCTTCTGCACAGGGTCTAAGCGTTGCGACACCACGAGTCAGCGGAGATAACCTGTTTATCAGTGCCTTCTACAATGGGTCGCTGCTGTTAAAGCTCGATCAGTCTCAGCCGCAGGCGTCGGTGGTCTGGAAGCGTCACGGCGAAAATGAAAAGAATACAGATGCACTGCACTGCCTGATGAGTACCCCGGTCATCGATGGAGATTACATCTACGGCGTCTGCAGCCATGGAGAAACTCGCTGCCTGGATCTCAAGAACGGTGATCGTAAGTGGTCAACGTTTGAACCGACCAGCAAGCAATCGGCACGGTGGGGCAACGCCTTCATCGTTCGCCACGAAGGCCGCTACGTGTTCTTCAGCGAACAGGGCGACCTGATCCTGGCGCAGATGACGCCCGAAGGTTACAAAGAGCTCAGCAGGGCTCACCTGCTGGAACCAACGGGACCGTCACAACGACGACTGGTCGTCTGGACTCATCCCGCATTCGCCAATCGTTGTGCGTACGTCCGGAATGACACCGAGATTGTCTGTGTTTCGCTGGCGAAATAGCTGTTTCTCTCGAATCAGTGCCAATCAGGGGTCGGGTCTACGATATTTCGATTTTGGCCGGAAGAATCTGTGGCAACTGAAGGAAGTCTATGTCCGGCCAAAATCGAAATATCGTAGACCCGACCCCACGGTGCAAAGCCATGATAAAAGCAAGTTCACTGGAGGAGGGTTTGTCTCACGGAGCCGCAGAGGCGCGGAGATGCATGAGAACGAGACAGACGCGTTGATGGCCGACAGTGCGGTCCGTTTGCACCAGGTTCTCTGGCTTGGATTGCTGGAGACGGTATGAGTGATTTTGGCGGGCAAACGACAAAAGCGATGAAGGATAGCATCACACGAATCGCCCGCAGCGAGATGTAATTCTCTCCGCGGCTCCGTGGCTCTGTGAGAACAAAAAAAGAGCGAACAAGGCGGTATACCGGAACGGTCGATCTGGGCGTTCTCAGGGGACATGCGCAATTTCCCACTTCATTTCCGACTCACATTCGATTGCACGATTCGGCAACAAGGAGTTTGTACGATGCAACTACGCAAGATTTGTTTGACGATGGCGTTCTGTCTGCTTGGAATGTCCATGAACCTGGTTTATGCGGACTTG
>CAIWEX010001309.1 GCA_903911795.1 uncultured Schlesneria sp. | reverse complement strand
TTTCCTCTTTTACTTTTTTCTTTACGACCTGGCAGTCGTACATGCGATGAACATCAGGCACCCAATTGCTGACGGCGATCTTCACGCAGGAGCGTGAAGACTACCTTCGGTAAGACCCCTGTCGGCGCGATGGAATAAACACCCCTGCTCAGTTCTTTTTCTCTTCGTCCGCGGGCTTGACCGGCTTCACCTCGGCAACCGGCCCATTAGTAGGAACCAGTCGCATCCGCAGATTGTAGGACTTCAACTCAATCGAAAGTTCCGAAAGGTTCACATCCAGGCTGTGAAAGCCGCTGTACATCGAAGCGACCGTCGAATCGTGCAGAATCTTTCCCGTCTGCTTGTGGAACGCCTGAATACTCAGCGTTCCATAACTGATATTTCCTTTCTGCTTCCAACTGCGTGCCACAAACAGCAGGATGGGCATCGAACGGAATCGGTCAACAACCAGGTTCTGATGTTTCACTTCCTGACGCCAGGCGAGTGAACCATCTGCCCGTTTCCAGGCATGGATCACACCATTGGCACGTATCGATGGCAGGCTTTCGCCGTAATGATGAAAACCTGCAGTCTCCATCACATTGGAAATCAGATAGATGTTATCGTCGTCCGCCAGAGCAAACGTTTCTGTCCGGCGAAGCTTCGTATCCTTCACAGGAATCGGCGCCAGAGCAACTCGCTCTCCGGTCGCAATATCAATTCGTTCCACCTTGCCATCGGGAGGAACCACCAGCAACTGGTGCTGATCAATGGCGGTCACCAGTGCCCCGGCAGGAAGATCCACTTTCCAGCGGTCTTTCTGAGCGAGCGGTTGATGCAATCGAAGCTTGCTTCGGCCCCCGCCCCAGTTCAGGAATCCGACCGAATTCCCCGATCCCTCCAGCAGCAATAACGAATCGCCCGACATCTGTAATGCGTTGCCGAGCATCGTCCCCAGCCGGTCGATCTTCAACTGCTTTCCATCCGAGACACGAAACGCTTCTGACTTGCTGCGATCCTGAGGAATCACGCAGATCATGTCACGGTTTCCGACCACCTGAGCAAATTGTGGAATCCCATCTTTTCGCCAGAGCCATTCCCCGGTGCGAGGGTCTACAACGGAGATCGACCGGCGACCGTAGACACAAACATAACCCGGCTGAACTACCGCCAACCGGCCTGTCACGCCTGCCTGTTGCAGCAGCGGAAACTGCTCATTGTCCTGACTGGCGACCGACATCGCAACTTGCGGCGGACGAGAGGCGTGCCGCCAGAACGGACCACCCTCCCCTGCCCCATCCAAAGCCTTAGCCCACATCAATCGCTTCTCAACGGGCGACAGAACATGCAGGACATCACGATTGACCAGCACAACCTGATGGCCCAGAAACTCGCTGGCAATGTAACCCTCGCCATGATTGCGGGGACTGCTGCGAAGCGGCGCCAGCCACGAATAGGTCCCGTTGTCGATATACCCAAACGCCAGTCGCTGCTCCTGCTGTTGGAACTCAACAGTCAGCGGATCGAAGTAAGGTAACGGTGATCGCAGCACACTCTCGTGCGAAGGTGGCATGTACTGAATGGGCCCCTGGACCAGTTGCAATGGCCGCTCATCCCAGGCAGAGACGCGAACTCGCTTCGCATCAGCGACCTTTCCATCAGCACGCAATTGCTTGACCAGTTCGGCACCCGTGACACCCTCTGTCAGTGCCACATCGCCAAATTCGTTTTCGAGTGAGCGATAATAAAAACCGGCATCTGCAGGCAGACGAAACTGCTCCATCAGCCGTGCCAGCCGCAAGATGGCTCGCGCCGCGACCTGACGGTCTGCCCCCGACGCAAGTTTCAGTAACTCAATTTCAACCCCGGCAAAATCCCCCGCTGTCGCCAGCTCTTCAATCACAGACTCTTTGAGCGATACCACCAGCGGATGGAACCCAAGCAGCGTAACGATCGATCCGCGCACCGATGCGGCTGCACCCTTCGCTTCGACAATCAGACCTGCCACGCGAGAATCAACCTGTTCACGATTGGCCCCCTCCGCAGAACTCCACAAACCCTGCAATCGTGCCGACAACCAGACGCGCGGCGACAACTGCACCTGCGGGTCGTCACTGCGAGCAATCGTCGTTTCAGCGTCGAGTGATTTCCCAAGCGACCAGAGGATCTCAAAGGCTTCCAGAGATTTCCCGCTGACCGCCAGATGTTCCGCGGTCAATTCCTGATGCAATCGATTTTCTGACGGAGTTTTCGCGAGCCGCCCCAGTTCATCAAGCTCCGCAGCATGTGACTTGGGATCTTGTCGAATGACGTTTGCCAGACACTCCAGCAATTCGCCGTGGCGGCGCGATTGCTCGTCATCTGTCAGACCTGCCGGGTCGATGGCCTGCAATAACGGCAGTGCTACAGCATGCTGGCGATTCAGCAACTGAATCTCTGCCTCACGCAGTAAGGCCCAGCTATCGGCAGGGTTCGTTGCTTTACGCCGCTGAATCTCTGCCAGCACTGCTTCCCGCTGACCAAATCCGACCAGACCATTTGCCCCCAGTGCCACCAGCTTCCCCTGGTGCATTGCCAGGTTCCCCAGTGGAGGATGAGTCGAAGGAACATAGCCGCTCGATACCGTCTTGCCGGTCTTCAGGTCGAGGACCCTCAACTCGCCATTCGACAACGGCAAGTAATATTGATCTTCGACTCCCTGACCACGGCCGGAGGGTTGAGCACCATCCAGCGATGATTTCCAAAGGACCTTTCCAGTCGTGAGTTCCAGGGCAGCAATCTCGGTTTGACCGACCAGCACAACTCGCTCATTGAAGACACCAGCCAGATACATCCACGTCTCTTTGGGAATCTCCCATAATCGTCGACCATCCAGAAGATTGAGAGCCAATACGATCGATTCTTCTGGTGGCGTATGAACGACCGTACTTCCCGAAATCACGGGAGCCGAAGGGGACCACTGCAGGCTCAGATCACGCTGAGGCACAAATTGCGAATTGGGATCTCGCTCGTGACTTCCCGAAGGAGGAATATATCGGTGAGCCCACAACACGGATTGCCGCATCCGATCGACACCCACCAGCCAGCCAACGGTCGTCGGACAGACGATGACGCCGCCGTCAGAGGCAACCTGGGCGCAATACCAGCGTCGTCCAATGTCCTGCTCGATCTTCGTATCGGTGTAAGCGATCAATTGCGACCAGCGAGGAGTCCCTGTCGCTCGATCCAATCCCCATAAACGAACGTCGTCACCCTTCCCCGCCACAATCAGCAGCTCGTCACCGTCGATAGCAGGCGTCCCGTAGAAGAAGGAGCCCGCCAGAGGCAGATCAAACGATTCTTTCGATTCCCCACCGCCAATACTCCAGCGAGGACGACCTGTCTTCAAATCGTAGGAGACCAGTCGATTCGTTTTCCAGGGAACTCCGTACGGATCTTGCGACTCATTCGACCCGTCAAACCCCCAGTGCTGCCCCGGTTGATGTCGCGAAAGAATGCCATGGTCTTCCAGCACAAATACTTGTTGTCCGTCGCTGCTGATCAGTCCATAAATCCCGTCACGAAACAACAGACTGGCAAGCGGGTGGTATTCAACAGATTGCCCCTGATACTCTTGATTCTCAACTTGAAATTGATTGATCCGGAATCGCCAGGCTTCGCGTGATTCAACCTGCTGATTGGAAAGGCCTCCCAGAATCCGTTCGGCCGAGACCCCTTCCATGCTTTCCCAGATCGTTCGCCCCGTCTCGATGTCGACAGCACGAACGCCTCGCAGATCGCGATAAATGACCTTGCCCCCCGCCACCAGCGGCATCGCTGCCAACACCGGAGTCTTCTGTTGATCCGTCAGATCCTGCAGCAACCAGTTCAACCGCCGCTTAACCGTATGGCTGCTGGTCAAAGGGATGTTCCAAAGCGGTGCCAGCAATGGCTCGCCACCAATGGCCGTCCCCCGGCGTGCGGCCGTTCCGTAGATCTGAGTCCATTCCTTCAGGATCGCTGATCGACCGGGCGACTCAGTCGACTTCCCGTCGATCCACGCTTCCGGTTCAACAGCCCCCGCCCCCAGGTTCACTCGATTGGCGTTTGCCTGATCGAGACCAGCGAGCAGTTCCTTGCTGGCGGATAGACTCCCAGCCTTACGATAGGCCAATGCGGCCTTGACGCGCCACGCGCCATCACTAGAGAGAGTCGAACGGGCAATCTGATCAAACCAGGCTGCCGCCAATCCAAATTCGCCTCGGTCAAAATGCATGCTGCCGAGATAATTCACCGCCTCAACGCCCGCGGGCGTATGCTGAAAGCGGTTTGCCACATTCACAAAATCAGCAGTCCGACCCGTACGACGGGCATCCGCCAGCATCTGCTGAGCCAAACCCGAATACTGAGTTCGATAGTCTTGCAGAACTTCTTTCGGCGCGGTTCCTAACAGTTCATTGGCCGTCCGTCGCACAGATTGCCAGCGACCATCGGAAAGTCGATAAAGCGTGTCTTCGGGTTGATCAAGAATCTTTTGCAGAAATTCAACCGCGCTCTTCCAGTCCTTCTTGCCAGCAGACTTCTCCGCAGCACGCATGACTTGCTCGATCTTCAGATCATGCGGAGCCCGCCCATCCATGAAGTCACGATCTTTCCCGCTTTCTTTCTCGGGCACGTACTGTTCAGGAGGAACCCCAGGAGCACCATTCGGCGTGAGGAGCCATCTCAGGAGCGGTTTCAGCGGACCAGCTTTATCAAGCTCCTTTTCCTTGGCCTTCTGCTTAGCCTTTTCGATTTCGGCCTTACGAGCCTGTTCGGCCATCTGCGGATTCATGCCTGGCCGAAGTCGAACCTGGGCAATAGAGACAGACGAGATTTCCAACGCAGTTGAAACCAGCGCCGTCGATGACGCATGCACCAGACTATTCGAGAGAGTCGTCAGTGACGAAACGGCAACCAGAGTCACCAGCCCACGAATCCACGTAATCGCGCTACGTTTCACAACCTGCGCTACGATCATGGTCGTCTCCATACTCCAGCATTTTTGCCGGATCATCCGGGACTCAACGAAGCCTTCACCGCACCGAAATCGCCTCAGAAGCAACTCTACGATACTGCCAATACGAACGAAACAGAAGTCGTGACAAGCGTGTTCGTGCCAGAAAACAGACTTCACGCAAAGCAATGCTTGTGCCTACAAAAATTCGAAACTTGAAAACCAAGGTTCAGCCACAACACATTCTTCGAACCACAAGCAAGATGAGTCTGCCGAGTCGTGGACGCTGGCCGACCTGCTTACTGCTACTGGGGCGGCGCGAAATTGGTATTGATGCAGAAGTGCCCCTTCGATAAATCGGGGGATGTTCGCCTGCCCTTATCGGAGCCGCACGCCATGACGCTTAAATGGTTCGTATCATTCTCGATTCACTTTGGTTTTGGACTCGTCGCATTCTCCATGTCTTGGGATCCTCGCGTTGTGGAGGCCCGCCCGCGCTATGAGAAGGTCTGGAAGGAAGTCTATCTCAACAAGACCACAGAACACCAATGTGGCCTTTGCCATGTGGCAAGCAAGAAAAAGAGCCTCGCGTACAACGACTATGGGATAGCCATAAGGGAAGCCCTCGGGACAAAGGACATTAAGGACGAGAATGCCATTAGAGAAGCATTGAGCAAGGCCAAAGATAAGATGCCAAATCTGCCATGAAAGCAATCGTCCCCTCCGGCTACAGGGCATATAACCAGCGAGGCAACCAACAGAAGCCGGTCCCGACCGTAAATCAAGCCAAGCCTGCGACTTCCGCAAGTTAATTGACACCAATCGTGCGGCTGGGTGGCCGGGGCTGGACTGAGGCTTTGCGAAGGAAGCCCCGGGGCTCGCAACAACGCCCCAACCTTTGAACCGTGTGAGCTGGAACAGAGCTATTTGGGCGACCTGAAAGGTTGCGAGAGATCAATGATATCGGAGTTGAGTCTGGCACTGAAATTTCTCGCGACCTTTCAGGTCGCACACCTCATTCAGCCCTCACCCACAGGGCTGAAGCCCTGTGCTTTGTGCTCCTGGGCCTTCAGCCCACAAGAACCCTGAGAACCACACTGACACGCCGCATTCACGCAAACAATTAACTTATCGACACTTACACAACTCAACCCAACCTTCTGCGGGCCAGCGTCAATATAGAAACTGCGGGTATGTTGCAGCCGGAAATCAGCTTCGCTACACTTTTCGGTCCGCTGGAATTCGTGAACTCGGGTTTTTAGGTTTTGAAAGGCATAGGGCGTCATGTCAAAGGAAGCGAAGCTGGTTGTCGAACCACGCACACAAATGGGTTCGGCGGCCTGCCGAAGACTCCGCGAAAAGGGGCTTGTTCCAGGTAATGTCTACGGCCACAACGCTCCGCCGACACCAATCATGGTGGCGTCCGATGTCCTGCGCCCAGTCCTGAAATCAGGTGCTCACGTCGTGGATCTGGACTTGGCCGGAAAGCAGGATAAGGCCGTCATCCGCGAAGTCCAATGGGACGTCTTCGGTAAGGAAATCTGCCACGTCGACTTGTTGCGAGTCGACCCCAACGAGCGAGTTAACATCACTGTGCCAATCGAGTTGCGTGGAACCGCCCCCGGCGTTTTAGCCGGTGGTATTCTGGAACAACCGCTGCACCAGTTGACCATCGACTGCCTGGCTTACCAGATTCCAGACTCCATCCAACTGCGAATTTCCGCCCTGCAGCTCGGCCAGGCAATTCACGTTCGTGAACTGGAACTTCCAGAAGGCTCACATGCTCACGCACAACCCGACGCTATCGTCGTCCACGTTGTGAAACTGCAGGAACAGGCCGCCACGACAGAATCGGGCCCAGCCGAGCCAGAAGTCATTGGCAAGAAACCAGACGCAGCAGCCGCTGCCGACGACAAGAAAGATACCAAGAAGAAATAGTCGGATGGACTCAAGTGCCGGGCTGGCAAGCTGTTGACTTATCACCCGGCACGATGAGGCCTTGCGTAGTAGCGGAGGAAGCCGATGAAAATCGTCGTCGGCTTGGGTAACCCCGGCAGCAAATACGAGGGAACTCGGCACAACGTCGGATTCGACACCTTGGCCGAATTGTCTCGCCGGTGGAGTGCCCCCAAGCCGAAATCTCGATTTGAAGCGAACCTCACAGAGATTCTCTACGGATCAGAAAAGCTACTACTTGTTGCACCGCAGACGTTTATGAACCTGAGCGGACGCAGCGTGCAACAGGTCATCAAGTTCTATCAGGCCCCCCTTTCAGACCTGATTGTGATTGGTGACGATCTGAACCTGAAAGTGGGACAACTTCGACTGCGAGCGACCGGTTCAGCCGGTGGCCAGAAGGGGTTGCAGAGCATCTTGAGCTGCCTGGGCACGGATGCAATTTGCCGGTTGAGAATCGGAATCGGGCGTCCCCCCGGAGAAATGGACGCGGCAGATTTCGTGTTGGGTCGGTTCCGCAAGGATGAGCTGGATTTGATGGATGCTGCGATCGTCCGGGCCGCATCCGCTGTCGAAACTTGGGCAACTTCTGGAATCGAAGCTGCCATGAACAAATACAACTCGGACCCCGAGGAAAAGTAATTCGCCGAATTCCGAATTTGAATGCTGTGGTCCGAATTTGAATGCCACGGGTTGAAATCTGGATTTCCCGAGTGATCGAAACACGCCGCTGGTTGCAAATTACGGTGAAGCCGGTAAAACTATTGGTTTCCGCACGCGAATTTCTACCACCAAACCGTCCATAGCCAATTGAGTCTGCAGACGCAGTCGAGTCCGACTGCACCAATCGAAGGGGATTTATTTTGTCCGAGTACATGTATGAGGGAATGTTCCTGCTCGACAGCAACCGCTTTGCGGCTGACCCCGATGGAGTTCAGGGGCAAGTGAAGAGCATCCTGGATCGCGTCGGAGCCAACATCGTCGCTTCCCGCCCATGGCAGGAAGGAAAGCTCTGCTATCCGATCGAAGGACATCGCAAGGGACTTTATTTCCTCGCCTGCTTCAAGATGGACAGATCGGAAGAGCAC
>CAIWEX010001308.1 GCA_903911795.1 uncultured Schlesneria sp. | reverse complement strand
CAAGGAAGGATGTTTCTCGGGAATGGTTAAGAGTTTCGTGATCACACCTTGAGTGACATCGCTCTTGACCCCAAGAATCGCGCGACTCACCACGAACGCGTCATCGTCTCCCAGTCGTTCGATCACCGCCGATCGGACGTTCGCCTGTTTCAACAGGTTTCGGGTTTCGTCATCGGGGTAACGTTGCCAGGCACCCGTCAATGTGTCGAGTGTTTCTGCCCGGATCTGCCACTCGGCATGTTCCAGGAGCGGAATCAGCACATCGGGCGACTTCGTCTTCAGTTTACGAAAGCATCGGACTGCGTGGACCAGCAGTGCTGTTTCCTTCTCGGTTTTCAGGAACTCAATCAGCCTTGGTTGATATTCTGGCAACGGATTCTCTGCCAGTTGCTTCAGAACTGCCGCTCGCACATTGGGTTCAGGATCATCCAGCAGTTTGATTAGAGCGCGGGTGCCGTCATCCCCGGCGGCAGTCCGCAGGCCTCGCAGACTTAACTCACGCACGAGTGGATCGACATCTGCGAACAATTCGAGGAACAACGGTTGCGAGTCTGCCCCGGCCTGTTCTGTCAATTCCTGCACGGCCTGATGGCGGGTTCGCACATCCATGGCTGCCAGCCGCTCCACCAGTTCTGGATTCCGCAACGCGATGGAATCCGCGATGACGAGACGGTATCTCAGAGCCAGCAGTCGTGAACGTTCCTCATCGGTCGTCACATTTTTCAGCCGGGCGACCACCTCGGGAAGCAGTGCCGTCTTGTGTCGAGCCAACCGTTCACGCGTTGCAGCGGCCGTTACTGCATCTGCCTTCAATAATTGATCGATGTCAAATCGAGCGTCTGCCAGAGCAGCCGCAGTCAGGCTCCAGGGAGCGATCTCCTTGGTGGCGACCGTTGATAGCCATTCGTCAAGCCGGGCAAGTCGCTCGGCCGTCAATGTCTCGGGGCGCCACGGATCAAGGTCGTCCAGTGGAGCTCGCCATTCTCGCAACAGCTCGATTGCAGAGAGTCGGGAGCTGAGTTTTTCCTGACGCAATGTCTTCACGACAGCGTCCGCAGTCTCTGCACGATACGGCATCAACCGCCGCACCGCGGCTTCACGGGCAGTCGGGTTGCGATCGCCGAACTGACGCAGGATTTTCTGTAAGTCGAGAGGTTCAGGTGCTCCCGTAGATAACAATGCCTCGTCGAGTCCCTCAGTCGCTCGCTCAAAACTGTTGTCGAGCCAGTCCAGCAGCTTCTCCTCGGTCAGGTATCCATCACGCGCCTCAACGATTCGTCCCGCCGATGTCAGAACTCGCATCGCCGGAATCGATTCAACATTCAGCGTTCTGGCATCTGCAACGTTCTTGTCGACATCAAGTGAAACCAACGTCCATCTTTGAAGCGACTTTTGAACGGCTGGCTTGGCGATCTCTTCATCCAGACGACGACACCAAGGACACGACTCGCCCCCGAACCGGATCAGGATCGGACGCTTGTTCAGTTGAGCATCACGAACGCCTGCTTCCCGCGACGCTTGCCATGGGAGTGGCTTGGATTCCGCGACGTCTGCGGCTTCCGCCAATGTCCCAAATCCGATTCCGATGACAGCACACCAGGCGGTCAAAGCAGTCACCATGACATGTGTCGGAACAAGAGGCGCTGTGCTGAAAATGCGATTTCGTTTCATGGCTGCTTCCCTCCATGGGAGATGATTGGCCAATACTTTTCATAATCAAATTTCGGGCTGTTTTCCCGGTCATGGCAGCGCTGGCAATGGTGTTCTGCCTGTTGATAGAACGGCGTATGAACGGCGGGTTCCACGACGTGAGCCGATCCCGCCCCATGGCAATCTTCGCATCCGACGGAAATACGTCGGGGTGAACGTGAGACCGATTCGAACCCCCCGGGCAAACCGAAGCCGGTCGTATGGCATTGCTGGCAATATGCATCGACCTGACTGCCAGTCCGTGTCAACGACGCCCATGCCTTTGAATGTTTCGAAAGTTTCCAGGCGTCGCACGCGCTCGAATGGCAATCGAGGCATCGATCAGAACCTACGACACGAAATCCTGCAGGGAAATCCTTGGCTGCCAGAGTCACAAATGATGTCTGATCCGCCGTGAAATCGCGTTCCGTCAGAGTTCGATGAAACTCAGCAACATTTTCCGTTTGAATGGGATCGTCGGCGAATGCGTCATTCAATTCGTGCACATTGCTGGACCAGCCTCGTTCGTTTTCCTTCGCCGTCAGAGATATGACGAACTTCCCTTTATTGGTTGCCGCCGCGATCCAGGTTGGCCCGGATCGTTGCGGGACAATACTCTGCCCTGTCGGGCCGCCAATCACCGCATCAGCCTCGGGCAACGATGCGGCCAGGGCTCGCATTTCAACCTCGGGTAGGTAGGCCAGTACAATCAGATGATCGTACTTTCCCTTCAATGTCGGCAACAGATTCAGGATTGCTGCGCGAGGTGATTCAATCTTCAATCCGGAAATCGCGGGGGTCTCGGCCAGCACGCCGACAAATGCAATCTTTCTGCCGGAAATCTCCGCGATCTGATGGGACGCCACAACGAGCTTTCCCTGGCTGTCTGAAACATTGCAACTCGTCAAAGGAGCTTTCAGTCGACCAGCTACATCTCGCAGGTACTCTGCACCCAACCTGGCCTCAGCCGTTCCGAGATTGTGGGCCACCAGCCCCATTTTCAGTTCACCGGCCAGAATGGCTTCGAATTTGGTCTGGTCATAGAGAGAAACTCCTGCAGCGGCACCTCCCACGTCGGCCGAGATGACAGCCGAATTGGTTCGCAGCGTCTGAATAAACGACCCGCGCCGCGGTAGTCCCCCGGATTGATTGGATGTACATCCGCAAGGAACAATCCAGCCCGCAGTATCGCCGCTGATCAGAAGCGTCACCGCACCAGGCGGTGTTGGCTTCGTGCCGCATCCAACCGTGATGACAAACAACAGCATCCCCCACAAACGCCATTTGCGTTTTTGGCTGGCCGTCATGACGTCATCAGAAACAGACACGAACAATCTCCCGGTTGAATTACTTTCAGTGCAAAGACAACACGTCAATGAGTCAACGCGTAGGCCAGAATATTGACGTTGATCTCGACGGCGTTCGTGATCTCATTCCCGCCACAACAGCAGCACCCTTGCGTATGCGGCGTGTCGTTTAATCCATCCTGAGAATAGAGCACACCGAGTCGTCCGGCCTGGATGATCCCTTCCAGTGGCTTCGGCTTGCCATGCTTCGCATTCAGTTCGGTAATGTCTGAAACCGTGTGAAAGACCGCATGAGACAGATTAATGGCGGTCATCTGCTGATTCGGGAAAATCGTGATCATTTCCCTTCGAAATGATTTGTCCCATTCTTCCGACGAACAACTGGCCGAGGCGAGCAAAAAGCCTCCGCGTTCGATGTACCGCTTCAAAGTCTGCCGCTCCTGTTCGGGCAGCGAAAAACTTCCTTCACCGGTCATGATCACCAGTGGGTAGTTATAGACTTCATCGGTTGACAGTTTGACGGCATGAAAGCGACGGCTGGTCGAGATTGCCGTTTCTTTCTCGGCTGCCGCCAGGAAATGATCTGAAAAGCAATGGCTGCTCTTGCTCCCCGCGTAGACCAGATTTGCCACTTGAACGATGCTGTCAGGTTCGCCCCCGACCTGACGCGGTTCCCGGCTGGACTTCGGCTTGGAATCTGCCGAATACAGCAACGCACTGACGCACGACAATGTCATGGCCGTAACAACGACCATGGCCAGCCCGGTTCGTGATGTGTGACCTGATTTCAGATTCATTTTCCCGCAGCCTCCAACTCTTCGCCAACACGTTGAAAGTACAGATTCACTCGTCGCCGATATTGCGGCGGGACTGGTCCTGTTCCAGCACTGGATGCCGATCGCTGGAATGGTGATCCGGCGTTTGCCGCTTCTTCCGCAGGATCAACCGAGGCATTTTTCCCCGACGAATTCTTACTCGACGACTTGCCAAATCCCTGGCCCGACGCTGACTTGCTTCCCATCGATCCCATGCCACCGTATAGCCCGACATTGCGATTTCCCGAGCGTGCGCTGTAACCCCCGCGTCCCTGACCTTGTCCCTTGCCATTTCCTCGCGACAAACCAGCATCCGCCAGCAGTTGATCGATGGAATCGCCGATCGATTGGCTAAGGCTGGGGTTGAAGGAGAGGCATTTACTTCCCTCGCCTCCCATCCCCTGGCACTTGGACAGAAAGCTGTCCAGAATTCGCGCGGCTTCCTCAGCATGTTCGTAGGCTTCGCCACCGCGGAAATCCGTGAGTGAGGTTTCGACTTCGGTCATCTCATCGACCGCTCCACTCGCACGCAGTTCCGCTGCAAATTTCGTGGCCGTTTCCCGCAGTTTGTCGAATTGCTCGTCATCGGGAAGTTCGCGAACGTGGTTCTCGATGTCGTCAAGCAGTTTCGACAGCTCGTCACGCACCTTTCGCTGTTCATCCTGCAAGTCACGCAGTCGCGCCTTGGCCGCAGGTTCTTCGCTCTTTTCGATGTCCTTGAATGAGGCGAGTCGTTCGGCGAGATTCTTTTGCCATAAGACCAGCGCAGTGAAACGAGCTTCATCTTCAATCAACGGATAGACCTGTGAGACCAGTTCGAGCGGTTCATTTGCTTCCTGGTCAAACTTTTCCTTCTGTTCTTTCAATTCAGCAGCCATCTTGGCCAGTTGTCGCAGGACCGCTTCGTTGGGAGCCATCCCTTTTTCTTTAGACTTTTGAGTCAACTTCTGCAACTCATCACCTCGATCTCGCAGTTCCTTTGCGAGTTCCGTCAGCTTGTCCTTCAAATTCTTGTCCAGGTCGTACGGCAACTCGTGTTCTGCAGCCTTCTCGATCGCGTCGGCTTCGTCGTGCATCTGCTTGGCGAGTTCTTCCAGCTTCTCTTGAATTTCCTTTGCGACATCGCTTTCCGGAGGAGCTTTTTCCAGTTCCTTTTGCAGTTTGTCGAGTTCTTCCCCCAGCTTTTCCAGACGACGTTCTGCCTGTTGGTACTTCGAAACGAGGACTTCCAACCCTTCGCGAACTCGAATCATGCGTTCGAATTCTTCCTGCGAAATGATTCGGACCGTGACCACCGACGATTCCGCACCCTTGGGACTATTCGGGTCGTTATCGGTGACTCGGGCAAACAGTTTGATTTCGTCGCCCGGTTCCAGTTCATACTGGTCGAGTGCCAGATACTGATGCTCGCGAAAACGCCGTGGAGGCGGATTCAGAATCGGCAGACTGACGGGTAGCGGCCGTGAATCGTTCAGGCTGCGATGCAGTTCCACGCGAGCGAGTCCAAAGTCATCTTCGCCATCAATGACAACTGGAAGATTGCTGGTCGGCGTGGCGAGTGATTGAGCTTTCGGCTCCAGAATCCGTACCAATGGTCGCTGGTCAGTGACCAGCGTGATCGCCCCCAGAAACGGTTCCTGTGACGATTCCCCTTCCTGATCGATGACACGCAATTCCAGCTTTGCCGTGCGGCTGATCTTGAATTCGCCAACTGCGGTCGATTCTCCGGCTTCGACGGGCTTGAGTGCCACGGTCTCGTTGATTCCGTCGCCTGTCAGCTTGATCTCCCCCGCTGACAGTGGCCGATTACTGCGAGCGGAAACTTGGATTCGCGTCCCTGGCAGACCGACCAGTCCCCCCTTAGGGAGCGGCCCAGTCGTTGCGGCATCATGCGTGTAGGCCGGTGGCGTGATCGTGAACTGAACGTCTTCAATTCTGGGGGTTGTGATGACGCGGATCTTGTAATTGGCGCTGCGAGCCCGTTCGACACGAGCCATGTAAGTGGCGTTCTCGACCAGGCGCGACAGTTGCGCCCGCCAGGTTCCATTCACTTCGGGGAACATCGGCACCTTTTCCGTCGTGGTTCCCGTCGTCACCATCAAATGGACGTCGCGAGCGAGCGGCCCAGCCACATTCACACGAACTTCCAGCCCCTTTCCGTACAAAACTTCGGTATCACCCGGTTCCACGGAAATCTGATACACCGAAAATGGTGGAGTATCATCAAACGGACTCGCAAAACGCTGCCACTGGTTTCTCGCCAGTGTTGGACATGCCAGAGCGAACACTCCAATCAGTCCAACGGCAATAACGAGCCAGCGCGCCGAGATGAACGCCGGCCGAGGGGAAACGACGGCGGCAGGTTGCACATTATCCGCCAAGGTGACCGCACGAGCGATCGCCATATCGGCCAGACCAGCCGTCAACAGACTTGTTTCTGAACCTCTAAACGGTGGCTTGGATCCCGCCGCGAATTCATAACCGTTCAGAAGTTCACCGCCAGAACCAGAGGCTGCATCAATCCGACGTGCCATCTGTCGTGGATCGACCGCCTGCCACGTCCGGCGCAGCAGGACTCCCAGCAACACCGTCAGCGTGGCTGTCGCAACGCCCCACGTTGCCAAGCGTGCTTGGGCTGGCAGTTCCCAGACAAGGTCAAACCACATCCCAATCAGCATCGTGGTAATGGCTGCGAGCAAGCCCCAGCAGAGACCTTGGGCACCATCCAGCATCCAGAGTCGCCGACGAACTTTTGAAAGCAAGTGAGTCAATGATGATCGATCAGGACTGTTCCGTGTGGATGCCACAGATTGGACCTGTGGAAGTCGTGGATCTAATTCGCTCATACCAAGCCTCCTCGCCGACGGATTGCCCAGGTCGTTCCCCAGAGAATCAGCAAACCCGCCAGCACCCACCAGCGGTCCCAGGCGACGGACTGTTGCAACCGTCGCGGCATCGTCGACGCCTGATGCTGGTCGAATCGGGCCAGCAGGCTGGCGGGGTCTTCTCCGGCAATCACAGTCCCGCCGCTCGCTTCTGCCAGTAACTGCATCAGATCTGGTCGAGCAGCAACATCCAGCCGCTCTCGCAAATTTCCGACAACATCAAACGCCGTTCCACCAGCAACTTCGTCCGACCGCGTCCCCTCGACCTTCGCCGTATAACGACCTTCTGGAAGTTTACCGAAATCCAGCCGAAACTGATGCAAATCTTCGCCGCTCGGAATCGCTTTCACAATGATGGGATCGCCGGATCCCCCTTGCAGTCGAACTTGCGGCGTTTGCCCAAAATCGCTGGACTCGCGCACCAGCAACGTTGCTGTGGCCGATTCAATCCCGGTAAAGGCAGTCTTGTCCGCTCGCAGGGAGACTCGTTGAGTCGGCAGCAGGCCGACGTTTGCCACCAGCCAGCGCATCATGCTGCGCCACAGTTCACCATACAATTGGTCGTGATCCTGTTCACCCGGCGGAAGAATGGCCCATCGCCACATTCCCGCACCTTCGACCACCACGACTCGCCCACCTCCATACGGTTGGAACGTAATCGCGGGTGTTGGGGTATCGCCGGTACTCCCTCCAGACGCTGCGGCCGCCAGAACGACGGCCAGTGGTTTCGGACGCTCTGGCAATGCCGTGCGGGCCAGTGATGGCAGTTGCGACATTGCTCCATCGGTCTCCGTCAACGAAAACCAGCGCAACGATTGACCTGTCGATGTGAATTGAACCTGGAATCGCGATTCATTCTGCTGACTCCAGCGGACTGGCAGCAGTTCTCCCAGCCGATCACCAATCTGTGAAGTCGGTGGCCCACGAAAACAGACGAGTGAACCATCCCCTTGACGCAGCCATTTCTTGAGCTGGACCAGAACTTCATCGGAGACAAACGTCTCGGCATTGCGGCCCAGGATGACGACCTGAAATCGTGAAAGTTGTTTGGGGTCATCCAGCCAGTGCTGTTCGCCTCGGGCAATTTCCCAGGCATCGTCGCGAGCCCCGACCGGTCGCTGTTCAGCCGGACCAGTATTCACGCCTTGAACATCACCTGCTGGCTTCGTCGCGTCGCCGCTTTTCTCGCTGGGCGTCGTTTCGGGCCGAGTCATCTTGCGGACCATATAGCGATCAGGAGTCATCCGGACCACGCTGTGCAGTTCGATCGACGGATCGAGCGCCAGGGTACGAACCAGAAACTTCGTATCCCAATAAGGCTTTCCTTCCAACAGCAGAACTCGCACAGGTTCATCAATGACTCGCAGGACGAGAGATGCTCGATTGTTCAGGTCGGTGACTTCGTCGGGCACACCCGCCACAACGACTTCGTAGCGAAACAGCCCGGTCTTGGATTGCTGAACCTTGAATGTCGTTTCCGTGGCGGTGTCACGAGTCAGACCGACTTGCCGTTCATCGACCACTTCCCCATTCAGCAGCAATCGAACCTGAGCCCGATCCGTCACCTGGCCTCGCTGATTGACGGTGACATGCACCAGGACCTGCTGACCCACAAACGACATCTCCTGCGGCATCGGCAGTGAGACCTCTAGATCACGAGCCCCCGTTGGTCCGCCGATTGTTGTGGCATAGACCGGAACGGCCATCGTGCGAGCCTGCTCCGCGGCCTGTCGCAATCGGGATGCTCCTCCGCCCGCGTTGTGGATTCCATCGCTCAACAGCCAGATCGCTTGGCCGCGGGGCCGATCTGTCAATGATGCTGTCACTGCCGTTGCCAGATCGGTCACATCGCCGTTTCGTTTCTCATCACGTAGCGTTTCCGCAGTTGCAGCGGTGGGGCTCTCCGAAAACGTCTTTAGTTCAACGTCAAACCGTGTCCCCAAGTCCTTTTCGAGCGATTCCGCCAGGTTGCGAGCCACCGCCAGCCGGGTTTGATTATTGGCCCCATCTGTGGTCGCCATACTCGACGACCGGTCGACCAGCAGCGTTAACAGAGGCTTGCCCGCGGGAGGGGGAAGTTCACGGACCCAGACAGGGTTCAGCAGCATCATCAGCGGGATTGCAATCGCAAACGCCATGAGGGTCAGAACGAGTTTTCGTCGCGGACCGACCAGTCGCCGTCGACTGACCAGGACGTAGGCGCACCACAGCCCGACAGCGGCCAACGCTAACGGTGACCACAGTGCCCACGGAATCCACGGATCGAAGACTAGTCGCGTCATGTGCGAAACACCAGCAAAGTTCCCAGTTCGCCCAACAGGCAAATCAGGCATCCCACCGTCAACCACGTCCACAATGTATCGCGAGGCTGCTCGCTGTCTCCCGCCGGTCGGTAGAAGACCGAGTTACTCGCGGCAAGTCGATTCTGTAGAACATCCGCCGACAACGGGTCCAATTGTGATTCCTCGGCCGGAGCACTCACCGCCAGAGCGAATACCGTTTGATTCCCCTGCTGAATGCGATATGCACCTGGCGCGCCGACTACAGGCCACCGCCAGTTGACGCCGCCAGCTTCATCGATCAGTTCGCCTGACCCAGCATCCCCATTGGAAGGTCCGACAATCTCCAGTGAGTTGGCCGAAGTCCCTGAGATGGGCAGTCGCAACAGTAACGACTGTCCGCAATGAGCCGTCGTCGTGAGTGATCGTCGTTCCGTCAATTGCTGCATCAATTCGTCGACCAGCGGGACGAACGCGGCTTGCGACGGCAGATTTGATGTCCCCAGATCAGCGTTCAAGACGGCCAGTGAACTGGTATCTGTGGCAGTGACCACCAGACATGCCGTACCGTCATTATAAGTTGCCAGAACATCATCCGCGATCGATTCGGGGATGGGACGTGAAACGAGCCCCCCACTAAATCGCCAGTCGCGGACCAGTGTGGCCGCACTTTCACCCAGTGACGAAAACGGTTTCACATCGTACTTGACTGAAGTCAGGAAGAGATTCCGACGCCATTCTCCTTGTGGAGGTGGCTGAAATGCGACAGGCATCCTCAGGCTGCGACCGAGTTCGGCCCCCAGTCGCTGAAGAGTTGTCGCGTCTGCCGGTTCAGCCGCGACGTACCAGACCGGTTTGCCGCGTCGCATTGCTTCGGCAATGTTCTTCACAGTCTGCTCGTTGATTGCTCCTGGATGGTCGATCACGATCAAGTCGGCTCGAGCCAGCAATTCGGCATCCAGCTTGTCGGCCGATGATCGAATGACTTGAGGCGAACCACTGGAACCCACCGTCCCCTTGCCATTGGCAGCCCCGTCAGGTGCCAGGACACATTCCAGATAATGACTCGACGAGGGACGCAACGTCGGTGCCTGGCGAGTGATTAACAAATAAGACGGTCGCGGCCGGACTTCAATCGCAAGTGCCAGTTCATCATCCGCAGTCAGTGAGTCCATCGCCGCCACGATCCGGGCACTGCCGATATGCCAGCCGAAGTCGGCCAGTGAAAGTTCCTCCGTCAATGTCGTCTGTCGCCCGGCCGGACACTCCCCTGACAGGCGACGCGTTGCGTCCCCCACTTGAACTTCCACGGTCACAGTCTGGGCTGCCGCAGACCAGTTTCCAATGTCGACTTCGATGCGCCCCCCGGCTTGTTCCGCCGTATGCCCGATCACCCGACCGCCAGCAACCGCCAGATTGGCAAGCGGCGATTTGGGAGTCACCGATTCCAGCATGATCTTGGTTTCCTTGGACACCACCGAGAAATCGGCTTGAGCCCAATTGGCACGCTGAAAATCGCTGACGATCACCAGTTCTCGACGTCGCTGGTCAGATGGATCACGTGGCGCGAGCATTTCGGCCGCCATCGTCAACGTGCGCAACACGTCCAGATGTTCTGGCAATGACTTCGCTCGAGCCAGTTCGTCTCGCAAGGCGTCGAAATTCTGCGATGGCTGATCAAACACCGGACGTGGCTTTGCTGCGGCAAAAATCAGATTCGCTCGCAAATTCGGTCGATAACGAAGCTGCTCGGCCGCAGCGGCACGAGCTTTCTCGAACAACGCCGTTCCACCATCAATGGCCGACAGGCTCTGGCTGGAATCCAGCACAACGACTCGAACAGCATCCGCATCTTCGTCGGTCGAGACCGTCTGTTGCATACCGGGCCGGGGACGCGAAACAGCAAATACAATCAGCAGCACTGCAGATGTTCGCAACAACAGCAGCAACAGATCCCGCAGCCAATGGCGCGCCCGCCGCTGCTGAATCACTTCGCGGACAAATCGCAGCGTCGAAATAGGCAAAACGACCGGTTTGGGCCGTGTCAGAAAATGCACAGCGACCGGTACGCCAACTGCGACAAGAAAGATCAGAGCCCACGGGTTCAAGAACATAATTGCTTCGCGTTTTCAGGACGAAAAACGGTTAACCAGCGCGTTCGATCAGGAATTCTCCCAAAGTATGCAAATACGGAATCGCGGTACTCACCATTCGATAATCACAACCTGCCCCGAGAGCCAACTGTCGGGCCATCGTCAGGAATGCTGCAAAACGAGCTTCGTACTGTGTCGCAATCTCGGCCGGGGAACAATCGACGTCCCCTTCACCCTCCAGGCCACGCAGTCGAAACGCTACGCCCGGCGGCAGTCGCTCCTCATCGGGATGAACCAGGTGCAGAATGACCACTTCCCAGCCTCGATGCCGAAACAGTCGCAGCGCCGCAAATGTCTCCTGCAAATCATCCATCAAAAGGTCTGACAAAATCAGCAGCACACCTCGCCGAGGAGATCGCTCAAACAACTGACGCAACGAACCCGCCATCTGCGTCGTCGGTTGAGTCTTCAATTGCTCCAGTATCTCCTGGATGCGAGCCACGTGGGTGGGAGTTCCCCCCGGTGCCAGCCACTCCTTGAGCTCATTCCCCAGTACCGCCAGCCCGACCTGATCCTGGCCTCGACTGATGATGTGGCTGAGTGCTGTTGCGATCCACTGAGCATATTCCAGCTTGGACTTTGCCGATGCTGACGTCGAGAGTGACGCGTCTTCACCGAATCGCATCGATCCACTGGCATCGACAGCGACAGTGCACAGCAAATTCGTTTCGTCCTGAAACAGACGGACAAAAGCCTTGCCCGTTCGAGCAAACACTTTCCAGTCCAGGCGTCGCAGATCTTCGCCCCCGGTGTATTCGCGATAGTCGACGAACTCTCCTGCACCTCCCTGCACGCGAGAGAGATGTCGACCCGAATAGGACCCTTCAATCCGCCGACGCGTAGTAAATCGCTTTTGTTCGAGTGCAGCGAGTGCGGCGAGATCCAGAAATCGGCTGCGCGACTGCGAAATCATGCCGCGACATCCTTCAAGAGTTGTCGAACGACTTGTTCTGACGTAATTGCGTCACCGACCGCCCGATGATTAACAATCACGCGATGCCGCAGAATCGGTGGTACAACCGCCTGAATATCTTCAATCGTCGGAGCGGTTCGCCCCATCAGTAAGGCTCGTGCCTTGGCTGCCAGGACCAGACTCTGTGAACCTCGCGGACCAGCTCCCCACGACACATATTCCCGTGAGAACTTGGTACTCGATCCATCTTCCGGCCGAGTCGCCCGGCACAGTCGCACGGCATAGTTGGCGACATTCGGCGGCGTCGGAACAGCCCAGACCAGATCTCGCAATTGCAGAAAGGCCTCACGATCCAGAGTCGCTTCGGGCAGGACCTGTCGTCCCCCGGTCGTTTTCAAAACGACCTCTTCTTCTTCAGCGACAGACGGATAACCGATGCGGATTTCCATCATGAACCGATCGAGTTGCGCTTCGGGAAGAGGATACGTCCCTTCCTGCTCGATCGGATTCTGAGTCGCGATCACAAGAAACGGCTCATCGAGATCATAGGTCTTGCCACCGACGGTGACATGACGTTCCGCCATCGCCTCCAGCAGGGCCGATTGAGTCTTTGGAGCAGCCCGGTTGATTTCATCCGCCAGCACCAGATTGGCGAACACAGGCCCGGGTCGAAACGTCATCTGCGGCATCCCGTCGTCACCGCGGCCCAGCAATTCGTAGCCGGTAATGTCCGACGGCATCAGGTCGGGGGTAAACTGAACTCGGGAAAACTTCCAACTGAACGCCGCCGCCAGTGCCTTGACCATCAACGTCTTCGCCAGCCCGGGGACACCAACCAGCAAAGCATGAGACCCCGTCAGGGCACTGACCAGCAGTTGATCCAGGGCTTCATCCTGCCCGACAATGACACGATGCAGACTGCTGCGAATCGCCTGTATCCGTTGCGTAAACTCAGCAACTCGCTCATGTGCAATCCCGACGGGAACGTCTCTCATGTTCATCCTCATTGTCACAGAAATGAATCAATGCGAAGAAACGGCAGTTCAGACTTTTGTGCCGTCGAAAGTCCGACCACAACGCTGAAAAGTAACTGGCCAGCAAAAGACGCAACAGGGAAAGTCAAATCAGGCCATCAAGATCCGCCAAAGACAGGTGCTGTCGCGATTCTATGACTGTCCAATCCAGATAACAAGCGGAGGCGTTCAACATTCGAGGGAGCATTATCGGCTCCACAAGCGGAAGGGTGGCCGGGGCTGGACTGAGGCTTTG
>CAIWEX010001307.1 GCA_903911795.1 uncultured Schlesneria sp. | reverse complement strand
GAATTCTCTTGCGTGTAATACCCGCTGATGGAGCTGACCAGTCCGAGCAGGTCACTGCACAGGCTCAAATACAACAAATTGTTGCGACGTTGTGACGGATCGTTTACGCCGAGGACATCCTTGGAACTCTGATGCATACTGATCAGGCTGACCAGCGAGTTCAGTTCATGAAACCGCTTCCGGTACGAGACCATTTCGATTCCCAGCAGAGCGAGAAATGCCAGGACGATATTGATGATGATCCCCATAAAGGCTTCGATTCCCTGAAAGATTTCACTCGCATCACTGATGGTGGCATCAAAGCTGTTGGTGTTGATCGAGGGGGGCCGATTTTCGATCAGTTGTGATGCGACGGCCAGCAGTCGAGGCGTCAGGTTTCGTCGAGCGACAAGGTATGTCGCCACGGTATAGGTAGGAACGGGTGCCGGTGGGAACTGCGGAATGCTGATCAGGTAGCCTGCTGGAATGACCGTAGGCCGAACATAGTCCAGACCTGAGGCACGTGCCCCCAGATCAGGCGATACCAGGCGAAACCCGGCTTTGGCCAGTCGTTCGCTTGCCCGTAGCGTTTGTTCGTCTGAGGGATCTTTGACAACGAAGACCGCATCGATCGTGGGGGGGACAACGTAATTCTCTTCCTCGCACAATCGCTTCCAGTCATGAACAAACTCGACCTGGCCCTCAATCTTCCAGGCCTTCAGAAAGGCTTGAGCAACTGTGTGACTCCCTTCGCCAGAAAGTGAAGTCAGGATTCGTTTGACGTTTCCCGCGCTGGCATCACCGCGGAGAAACCACAGAACGTGTTCGGGGTTTTGAGTCTCCAGTCGCGCGAGATCCGCGGCAATGGAGAGTCCCCCTTGGACGAATGCCAAATCGACCTTCCCTGCGGAAACCAGTTCCGAGGCCTCGCGAGATCCGCGTACGACGACGGGGCGAAACAACAATCGACGATCACTGGAGACTCGCGTTCGCAGTTCGCTGGCGTCCCGATCAGGAAGGGCAATTGTCAGTGTTGCAACGCTGAAAAAATGCAGGTACAGCCAGCCGATGAAAAACACGAGTGCAATCGCCAGAAACAAAACTGGCAGTCGGTGCAGCCCGAACGGTCGTTGCAATCGCTTGGAAACCGTTTCCGCTTCGCGCGCCGCGTTAGCCACACTGGCCGCCAGCGCCGGCAACCCCTGATGTGCCGGAAGCAGCCGCAGCACTTCCTCGCGCAGCCGCTCGGCACTGCGAATGACCGGTTCGATTTCCAGACGCAGCCGCTTCACAGGCGATCTCCCCGCACAATCCGCCACACGGTCATGATGCTCACCATTCTCCGGCAAAGACGTCGACGCTCGCTCACACGTAATTGACCGCACTATGATACTCGGGTACGTTGCCGTTTGCCTGCAAGTCTTCCCAAACGAAAAAACATCCGATGCGAATTTCCATGGTTCTGATGCTGCTGACTGCTGTGACATTTGCACAGGAGGCAAAGCCCGACAAACAGCCAAAGATCATCGTCGCGACTCCACTTGTGGTGACGGTCGGAACCCCGGTGAAGCTCACACTGCGCGGATTGTTCCTCGACGAAATCACCGAGGTCAAACTGGGTGAGACCAAACTGGAAATTGCCTCCAAAGGAAAAACGGCAGTTCCGCAAAACTACGATGCCAAGCGAGTCGGTGATACGCAGGCCGAACTTTCGATCAGTCTTCCGCCGGAGACCGCGACGGGCATGTTGAAACTCGTGGCAACTTCCCCGCATGGAACGAGTCAGTACGACATCGCCGTTGCGCGGCCAGACGAACTGATCGTTGAGAAGGAACCGAACGATGGCTTCAAGACGGCTCAACCTATCGTCATCGGAAAGACCATCGTTGGAACCATTCATGATCCCCGGAACGTCGATCTGTTTTCGTTTGAAGGTATGGCGGGCGAGAAGCTGACGATTCGCGTGCAGGCCGCACAACTCGGTTCACTGCTCGATCCATTTTTGACTCTCTACGACGAAAACGGCCAGATTGTGACAGGCAGTGATGATGTCGATGGCCGGGATCCGCGCCTGGAGATCGAACTGAAGAAAACTGCTCGCTACTACGTTTTGCTACAGGATGCCAACGATTCCGGCGGACCGCATTTCTGCTATCTGCTAAAGATTGACCGCAAGTCGTGACGATTTCGGAATTGAGTTTTATTTGTGGGTCAGGTGCAACGGCGTCGCACAGGACTCGACTGACGAAACCGAACGCGTCAGTTGCGCCACGACTTCATGCTCAGAATCAATCTATTCAGCCGGAACGCGCTAGCGTCCGGTTCTAACCGTGTGCAGTGTGTGCCCGAGGCAGATGGACCAAACTCTGAGGCGTGACGCAGCTCAAGAAATGGAGACCTGCGGTCGGTCGATTCGGCAGGGTCGGGAGAGCCGCGCCGAACAACAGTTGAACAAACGAGATTGACATCCCGCCAGAATATGTCTTGAATGAAACAATACTTCAATCGCCCGGTGTCGGCCTTGATGGGCGTGGAGCGGTCCTGTGGTGTCGTCCGTTTTTCGGCATCGTTGATGCCGAAGTCGAGACCCTGATCGAAAAATCCGACATACGATGAATGAGCGATGGCAAGCTGAGACGCGGCATCATTGTTGAAGCCGCTCGAATGATGTACGAACGACGTGAGTCCGAGTACTACCGGGCCAAAATGAAAGCGGCTCGCAGATTATGTCAGGGATGGGTGAAGCCGTCCGAGCTTCCCAGTAATGCTGAGATCCGTGATGAGATCCAGCGGATGGCCGCCCTGTTCGAAGGGGGCTCGCGATTTGACCGGCTGCGTGAAATGCGGGTCGAAGCATTGCGCATCATGCGACTGGTTTCGCATTGCCGCCCCAAGATTATCGGCAGTACGTTTACAGGCCATATCCGGCAAGGCTCGGACATCGACATCCATGTCTTTTCCTCCAGCCTGGAAGCTGTTACCGGTTGCCTGGATGCCGAAGGGATGGACTATGACGTTGAACACAAACGAGTTCGCAAGCATGGCGAGGAACGTGTCTTCACTCATATCCATATCCGTGACCGGTTTCCCATCGAATTGACGATGTATCCCCCTGACAAGGTTGGATTTGTGTTCAAAAGTTCGATCACGGGAAAAGCCATGGAGCGTGCGTCACTGGCGGAATATGAGCAGTTTCTACGCGCCGAATACCCGGACTCAGATCTGGAAGAAGAAGTTGCAGCCGCTGAAGCCGCGATCGACCGTTTTCAGGTCTACCGGTCATTGCTGGTCCCGCTGGAAACCGTAATGCAGGATTCTCATTACCACCCGGAAGGAGACGTCCTATACCACCTGCTGCAGACTTATGTGCTGGCTCGCAACGAATTGCCTTACGACGAAGAGTTTCAACTGGCAGCTCTGCTGCATGATGTCGGAAAAGGTCTGGATGCCCGTAACCATGTCGAGGCTGGCTTGGAAGCTCTTGAAGATCAGATTACCCCTCGCACAGCCTGGTTCATCGAACATCACATGGCCGTCCATCAAATCCGAGATCGGACGATCGGGCACCGGGCACATCATCGTCTGATGGAGTCCCCAGACTTCGAAGAGTTGTTGCTGTTGGGAGAATGTGATCGCAAAGCTCGTGTTTGTGGAGCGATCGTTCCAGAACTCGACGAGGCACTCGACGAACTTCGCGAACTCTCCAGAATGTATGGATAGCCTCAGCAACAGCCGGTCGGGCCACATCCGGTATCGCTGACAAGCGGTAAACAACAGGCTTTGGCATCTACAACGGGTTCATTGCCGATAAGCATTTGACCTGAGAACGGGGATTGCTGCAGGACGGCCGCAATCCCCGTATTGACGCTCGTCCGTTTCCCTCGCACGAAAGTCTGGCCGAAGTCATCTTGCACCGATTTCCACGGACCGCGATATGTGACCGTCTGACACGTTGTGTCCTGCACGTTCACATTCAACTTATGGGCTCGCAATGTCAGACTGCGAAATTCGATCCCGTCAATGACGCGCCATGGCTCAGCCTGACGTTCCAATATCTCCAGCCCCGTGAATCCCGCCTGTTCGAAGGCCGCCAGAAACAGATCATCCCGAAAAGCACCACTCAGGCATCCGCTCCAGAGTTCCGGGTTGTTCTGCAGAGTGGTGGGAATATCACGATCAGAAACGATATCACTGATGACGGCTCGTCCCCCCGGCTTCAGAACTCGGTAAATCTCTTGAAACAGTTGCCTGCGGTCCGCAGCATCGACGAGATTCAAGACACAATTCGAAACCACGACATCGACAGATTCATCGGCAATCAACGGCGAAGTGCGACGCAACTCGGCCGCAATTTCCTGAGCTTTCAGCCAGTCGGAACTGGTCGCAATGGGATGTTGGCGTAACTGCAACTCCAGTTGATCCAGATCGAGACTCAGGTCCTGAATCTGTCCCTTGTGGAACTGCACGTTCGAAAAGCCGATTCGCCGGGCGACTTCGGCCTGTGAAGTTCTCGCAAGAGTGAGCATGTCATCGTTGCAGTCAACGCCGATGACGCGACCCGTCGGACCAACAACCTGCGATGCGATAAAGCAGATCTTTCCTCCCCCGGAGCCGAGGTCAAGAACAACATCGCCAGACTGAACGTACTTCGACGGATCACCGCATCCGTAATCCCGATCGAGAACTTCTGTCGGAATGGCGGACAGATAGCGCGTATCATACGAGACCGCACAGCACAAATCCGCGGTTCGATCCTTGGCGGCTTCCGAATAGCGATCCCGTACAGCGGCAGAAACGTTGAGTGTCACCAAATCTGTCACAAGCATAACCTCGTCAGGAAAACTGAACGCCTGAGTCGTCAAGTCGGCAACTCACCTGACTGTAGTATACCGCATGTGATGAGACAGAACGATCGTCCCAACTGTTCTCAGCGTTCACTACTGATATCAACGACACGCAGTTCAGGTGGGACTGTTGCAGTCTCGAGCCGAATAACCAGGCGGGAAGTGCCCGGTTGCCCATAGCTCCAGACTTCGGACGTCTTTCCCTTGGCAACAACTCGGGCGACGGAGGTCGGGCGGCCACCCATTGCCAGCCGAGCGGTCGTCGCATTCATTCCAATCGCAATCGCTGTTGGAATGAATTGTTGCAGATCAGGCATCGGCACAACTGGCTTCTGACCTGTAGATTTGACCCAGATACCGCCCGACTTCTCGTATCCCAGTGACGTTAACTTATTGGACACGTTGTCGAACAGCGGATCGATTCGGTTCGCTTCAACGAGAAATGAAACCGCTTTGGGCTCGTCCTGCAAAAGTGCCAGATATTCATCGGCAAGCTGAAGCAAGCCCAGCGGGCCATCTTCACGAAGACGGCTTTCGCGACCTTTCAACCACTGGGTCAGGACCATGCGAGCCTGATCCGCCTGCTGCCCGGCACGCAGGTCAGCCGCGAGTTGCTCGATCTCTGCTCGGGTTGCCGACCCAGACTGCTCCACCCGCCAGGCCAGCTTTTTAGCACGGTATTGTTGAATCAGATCCTTGGCCTCAGGAACGTCTTTCTCCAGACGGTCGGCAATCAAATCTCCATTACTTCCGCTCTTTGCCGCGTCATCAAGGATCGACTTGGTAACGACGGATGCATACAGGAGACGATGAAGTTGTGATCGAACGTCATCGGCCGAATCATGGTAGACCCCTAACGGCTCTTGCTCGTATCGCTTCGTTAAATCGGCAGGATACTCCTTCAGGGCTTTTGTGGAGCCCGGCAGGTCTTTCGCAAGTTTGGCTAACAACTTTGTTGCCGCATCCGCATCCGGCTTGGCTCGCAAGAATGTCGAGCACAGAATCCGATTTCCCTCGTGCATCAACTCCATCCGACGTGTTTCAGCCAGCTTGTACGTCGAGATTTTCTGGGCCAGTTGAAACCGTCCGTCCGCATCATCGGCCTTCAATTCACGCCATTCAGCGGCAACGCCTTTGTCATATGCCGAGTGTGATTTCTTGCCGAGTTCCGCATCGTCGTAATACTGGCTTCGCTCTGCGGCCCAATCACCCAGTTCGTACCATTCAGACGCTTTTGAATTGCGAAGTCGAGTTGATCGCGACTCGAAGTCTTCGACGTCAGTCGGCAGGACCTTGATGCGATCCGCGTGGAATTGAAACTTGCCGTTCTCCTTCTTGAGTTGTCCCGAAATCTCTACGTGCTTTTTTCCTTGCAAGGATCGGATCAAAGCCTCATCCGCATGAATTGGGACTTCGCACTTTGACAGGCGCATTTGTCCACTTCCGAGCAGTGAAACACGCCCCTCGATTCGTAGTGACGCTCCCGCCAGTTGCTCCCATTCGGCCTTGCGAGAATTGAAATACAGAACCGACCAGGAGGAATCAGCGGCGTGTGCGGTCATTGTGAGCGACCACAGGACTATCACGACGACACTGGTCAGGGTGTTGCGATGCCTCATCGAGTTCCCCCTTTCTGCTCAGGCGGAGTTGTCTGCTCAAGCTGACCTTCCAGTAGTTTGCGAGTCGTCTCGATTTCGTCGGCCTGATCCTCTGTGTAGCCCAGCGCCGCATATGTCTCAAACGATGTCCACAGAAACGCAGTCTTGCCGTTCAGGACCAGTACGGACTCCGCATCATGACCGGTTCCAGGGCGGATCTCGGTCATTTGTGCGGCAAAGATCACTCGAGCAACACCGCTAGACTGCTCACGCTTTGCAGATTTGCGAATCAGTGCGGAATCGACTTCCACGCGAAACCGCAAACCATCAAACGCCAGGGGGATATCAAGCCTGCACGGGTGATTGACGTCATCCGGGTTCGCGACAATCGCGTCGATCAATAGCCACGAATCTCGAGACTGTGACAGCGATCGAGACCCTTTCAATTTGCCGGTACTGACGTCAGTAGCATACGCGGCGAGTAATTCGAACAAGCTGCTGCCCGACAGTTCGTACCCGGCAACGGCTTCACGACAGTGACGGCGGATCGAATGAGACTCGGCATCCGTTCGACCGAGCAGATCGACAGCATCGCGAGCGCGGCTCAATTCCCGTGCTGCCATGGCAAAGTTGCCATCCTTCAGCGCGGCCATTCCCGCCTCACTGGCAGCCTGCACACTGGCCTTCGCCGTTTCAATTCGTTGTCGATGCCAGAGTCCCCATCCCGTGAGAATCGCGATTGTTCCGATCAGCGTAACAATCATCCGAAACGGTGTGACAATCCGTGTCGGAGTTTCATCGAGTATCCCTTCGGGAGCTATCTGCGGCAGCGGTGGCGGTTTTGTCGGCTGCGTCTCTTTCGATGGGGTCCTGGATTTCGACGAAGGGTTGGTGTTTTGCGACGTGGGAGATGACTCGCGCTTGGGGAGCGGCGGTGGAGTTTCCCGCTTTATCGGCTTTACGGGTACTGGGTAGACATTCGCGGGAAGTACAAATACAGGTGTTCCACAGTCAGGACAGCCGGGTTTTTGCGCCGCTGAAACGCGGATCCCCTCGACGGTTCCTCCGCAGTCGCAACGGACCGAAAACGGTTCCGGTGGTGGAGCTGCAGGCTTGCGAAACGCATCGGTCGCTCGACTCAGCCATCCTGCCATGTTCGCGTACCGATGGAAACGAATGAAGTGTCATCTACAGAACGTCTGATTATGCGGCGAACGTCCGCTGTGGTCAATTGGCGATTCAAGAGAAGTAGCCGTGGGACACGGTGCCTGGCAGGATATGAGAAGATGATTAGACGCGGAGGACATGAAAGATACGGCAACTATGACAAGAAAGGTCCGATCACCGATTTGATTCTTCTTGAATTCAATGACGGCTTATGCTGTTATGCGTCACGTGGATGCGACCAATCCCTCATTTCAATCGCTCGGGCACCAACAAATTCCAGAAAGCTCGGAAGCAATTGTTTTCATTTTCGTCCTGTCAACAACGTTGCGAACTGAATTCACGCCGGGAGTTGCTGCGCCTGGGTGGGCTGCTTCCGCTGGGGTTGAGCCTTCCGACGATGTTGTCACGGATCGGGACGGCTGCACCAGGCAAATCGGCGGTTGCTCGAGCCAAATCGTGTCTGCTGATCTTTATGGAAGGGGGTTCGTCCCACATCGATCTTTGGGATATGAAACCGAACGCCCCGGCTCAGGTGCGCGGGGAATTTCAACCGATCGCCACTCGGACGCCGGGAGTCACCGTCTGCGAACATCTGCCGATGAGTGCGCCCTACTGGCATCATCTCGCCCAGGTCCGTTCGGTCACCCATGCGATCACAGACCATAATGCTGGCAGCTATTACACGTTGACGGGTCGCAACCCGGTCGATCAGGGACGACTGATTGTGGCCGAGTCGCCGCAGAACTTCCCTGCATATGGCTCTGTCCTGTCTGCACTGCGTCCTGCCAGCACCGATCTGCCGAACTTTGTACACGTCGCGGAAATCATGTCTAACAACGGACACGATATTCCCGGCGAACTGGCAGGGTTTCTG
>CAIWEX010001306.1 GCA_903911795.1 uncultured Schlesneria sp. | reverse complement strand
GAACAAGAAAGGATTGTCGCTTCACGATCTGACTCAACAGATCAGCGAGACCGGATACAAGAGCAAAAGCCGGAACTTCAAGAACGTCGTGTATCAGTGCCTGTACAACACGAAGAATGTTGTGCACGACGATGCGACGGGTTTGTATCGAGTGGCCAAGTAAGAATTCAAAACGAATCCTGCCCGGTGTTTTAGTTCCCACAAACTCACGCGTTTGAGCGCAGTACACAGACGGAGGGAGCAAGGGAAACCACCTGAGGCGGGTGTCCGAGAGTCCCTTCCCGATTGCCGGATCCTTCAGATGAAGGTGGCTATGAGGAAACGAACCGACTGAAAATGCCCCCGCGACCGGGGGCGGATTTCGCAGATACGGTTTGTTTGCAGATACGGTTTGAAGGTACGCCCGAGCATTGTCTCGAAGGTCTTCACCTCAGATCCTGCCAATGGGGAATCACGATCCGCATGCTCACGAGGCCAAGATGGAAGGTCGCCCGATTGTGGCCTTCCTTTCTTGTCGATGCAGGGTCTGTCAGTCAGCAATTGAAGTAGCTTGCCACACGCGAGCCGACAAGCATTGGATAAGAAATAACCTCTCGATTTGGTCCGCAAAATGGAGTAAATTCTTTTCCGAGAGGAGTACTCGATGCCGATTGCACACACAGAGACATCACTGGCGGACTTTCATAAATTTCTGGGGCAGCAATTGTCCCATCCAGGAGCGGCGTCAATGTCACCGGAAGAAGCCTTGGCCCGCTGGCGGGAACACCAGGTAACTCTGGCGGCAATCCGCGAAGGTTTAGCGGATATTGATGCTGGGCGGACTCGTCCTGTTGAAGAATTAATCCATGAACTGAAAGCTCGCTATTAGTTCCCATGATCTATTCGATCCATTCTTCGGGGCGCGCCGATACGGACGTGGCGGTCATTTTCGAATGGATTGCGAATCGGTCACCGGAAGGTGCACACCGATGGCTCGATGCGTTTGAAGCGGCTGTCAATAATCTCCGACAAAATGCGCCCGACTGCGATTTTGCAACGGAAGCGGAAGATCTCGGAATCGATCTGCGACATACGATGTTCCGTACTCGCCGTGGTCAAGTCTATCGCCTGTTGTTCGTGATCCACGACGATCAGGAATATCTGGCTGGAGTTCGCGGTCCCGGACGGGATGTCGTCTCCGTGGAAGACGTGGATTTACCAGAATAAGTCTTAGTGACCAGCAAGTACGGAGCAGTCAATGATGGCGGGGTGTCTGTTACCCGTTTCATTCTCCAAAGCGATCACCAATAGATAGTAGAAAAATCCCTATGCTTGATAGGAAAGCAGCGCAACGCCTCGCTGAGATAGCGCAAGACGCGAGCGACTTGTACGCAGTTGATGAGCGACTGACGGAAGAACACTCTTTCGGGTGGGTGTTCTATTTCTTGCCGAATCCCGACTGCGGCCAAGATATTTCGGGCTGGTTCGAACTCAGTCCATACATTGTTGATCGAAATGGTTCGGTTCATTGTATGGGAACGAGAGAGCCCCCTGAAGAGGTCATTGAACGGTACGCACGAACCGGTTCGGTTGACGAGGATCGGTAAAGCATCCCCGTAGCCCACCATGCAGGTTTAGCATTGATTCACGTACGACAACTCAGTTGTTTTCTGCGATTTCCAGTTCGGGCCAATCCAAATGGTTGATGTCGATTGGGGTGTTCATTGAACAGGGAACATACGCCCGATCCCGAATGTGCTGAACGAAGGAATTTGGTAGAGCGACATTGTGGCACTGCACGTAGTGAGCCAGCGAATCTGGCCAAAGCCACTCGCCATCCGACTGAAATGTCGATTTCGAATGGTATTCGTCGCAGAATTCGCATTGAAACTCGTGTTGAGTCATGCATTGGATGGCAATTGGACAACTTTTCAGGTACTCAATCAGGCGGGGCTTGTCTGCAGGAACGAATGCACGATCAACAACGTCCATTGCTCGCGGATAAGGAAGATCACGGCCAGTGAGGTTCCAGAACCCATACCATTTGTGATTCCATTCTCTCATCGATTCCCGGACATCACTGCTTTTCATCGCTCCTCAATTCAGAATGCTCGCACTACTCATGTCTCGCTGCCGGCCGATTCAATAAGCTGGCCCGGCAAATGTACGTTTGTTCGGATTGCGCGAAAATGGTGCAATGCGCGAGACGTAATTTCTCGGATTCGTCATGGACGTGCTGAGACAATGATTGTTGATGGGTTGAAATCTGTCAACGACTTCTGGTGCGTGGATTAGCTTGTTAACCAATGATGCTCGCGACTTGTTCGCCGGGTGGCCGCGGTTGCCGCTTCAGCTACCGGGGTAGCAACGCGGCGAGAAGTTTGCAGCCAGGCTCACAACATTTTCAAAACTTCTTGTGACTTCGTCACACCGGTAAGCTCAAAGCAGCCAACCGGGGCACGCTTCGTACGATGGGATCGAAACAGAAAGGCCTTGTCGATAAGCTGGCTTGTTTGTTTTGAGAGGAGAAAGCGGTGAGTCGCCCAATTTACTACTTTCGCTGCCCGCAGTGTGACACAGCTCCAGTACGATTACATGATGGCCACAAAGTACATTGTGAAGGCTGCGGACACCAATTTCGGTCTCCGAGTTATTATCGGAGAATTCTGGGAACCACGTTGGCGATCATAGGCGCGATTTGTCTACTTGCTGGTGTCTGGCTCAGGATCTGGACGTTTGACGTTGTAACAGTCGTTCTCATCGTTGTCGTGATTTTTTCTGGAAAGCTGACAAAAATGTAAAAACATGGCTCGGTTCGTTGCGCAGATCCACGATCAACGCGGACTTCCAGTCCGTCGAAATACGCGACGGTCAAGATGTCCGTCATTCACCAAATTCTTTGCGGACGGCTTCACACCTAGCTGGCAACGTTGATCTCTCAGCGCGGGGCTCCCTGCGATTGCTTTCAAACGTTACGCTGGCAACGCCCGAGAACGTAATTCCGCGGATTCGTCATAGACGTGTTGAGACAATGATTGTTGATGGGTTAGAATCTGTCAACGACTTCTGGTGCTTTGGTTTGGTTTCTTTCGACTTGTGAAGATCCCGTTTTAATCGCAGTGTTTGGCTGGCGACCAAGGCGAGCGGTAGTTCGAATTGTCTTGAGGGCTCTGCCTTCATGAGGTTTTCATTGCTGGAGACGACGTAATGCTGAATCTGTCTGGACGCGGAATTGCTCAGACCTGTGATGGTGTCACCCGGCGTGATTTTCTGCAGGCAGGGTCACTGGGAGCGGTGGGACTGACAATGGCGGATCTGGCAGCCATGGAAGCTCAGGCTGCTGCTGCCGGGAAGAAACCTGGCAAGGATGATCGGTCGGTCATCATGATCTTCAACCTGGGGGCTCCCAGCCAGCTCGATACATGGGACCCCAAGCCCGAGGCACCTCGCGAAATCCGTGGTCCGTTTCAGACGATAGCGACAAAATCGCCAGAAATTCAGATCAGTGAAATTTTTCCGAAGCATGCGGCCCTGGCAGATCACATCTCATTTGTCCGCAGTTGTAATCATGGGGCTCCCGCTGTTCATGATGCCGGTTGGCAGATGATGCAGACGG
>CAIWEX010001305.1 GCA_903911795.1 uncultured Schlesneria sp. | reverse complement strand
GGTTGCAGCGAAGCGGAACCCCCCGGAACAGGTCTCTCAAAAAACGCAGCCTATGGGGATGCCTGAAAGGATGTGCCACTGCTTCGGAGTCCTCGCAGAAGCAGTGCGGATGGCGGAAACGCGTTATCCAAAACCCTCTTCAAACCGGCCGTATGCCGTATGAATTTTTCCAAACGACTTCCGCTCGCTCTCCACACTGCTTGACCCAAAACGGTCAAGCAGTGGCACATCAGTAGTGGATCATCGAAGGGGCTTGGCTGGTGAACTAATGGCTTTTTGGGCCGCATACCATCTCATGTCAAAAAGGCCGATTATCCCTGCGTCATTGGCACTTCGGTTTTATCGAAGCTCGTCATTCCCTGTGGGCAATAGGCCGACGAAACGGCCGACGATTGCGATATCGCGGGGGCTTCTGCAAAGCCAGTGCGCCCCCGCCACCCAACCGAGCCGAACAGAGTCCGTCCTGGCAGTGAAATCTGAACCGTGCCTAGTTTTCATCGCAATTTCATCACGTCTTCATAGACCGAAACAACAATCCCTCCACATCGCTCGCCCGGTCTGGATTGTTCTCTGTTTCAGAGAGGGATCGGCGGCAACAACGCACATGAAGGAGGACTCGTTCTGCGAATTCGGTGATATCACGGATGATTGATCGTTCAAATCGCAGGAAGCGTTTGTCGTTCAAATGTGTGTGTTTGAGGTTTTTGGTTCTACACTGTTGAGGAATGTTCGAATGGTTAAGTTGTCTGCCCGGAAACGAGGATTTACGCTCATGGAGCTCCTCGTCGTTATCGCCATCATCGCTGTTTTAATTGCACTGCTGCTCCCCGCTGTTCAGCAAGCACGTGAAGCCGCCCGCCGCACCCAATGCAAGAACAATCTCAAGCAGTTGGGCTTGGCGATTCACAACTACGAAAGCACCAATAAGCTGTTCCCCAGCTCCGGTGAATCGACCGATGAATCGACGAACCCCACCGTTCGCCGCTTCTTCCCATGTTCCACCTTCGTTGCAATCCTGCCGTTCACCGATCAGGCTCCGGTTTACAATGCGTGGAACTTCAATGTTCACTATACCGCTGGCAATAACCCTGCACTGGCCCGGACCAAGATCGCCGCATTTCTGTGTCCGTCCAATGCCAGCACTGGTCCAGATCCCCTCGGCTACGGACTGTCAGATTACATGCCAGTCGCTTACACCGACCTCGACGGTTCCGGTAATCGCCAGGCCAACGTGCAAGGATTTGACGTTAAGGGGGCACTCGGCTTCTGTAATCCAATTGCGTACGTCACGGATGGTTTGAGCAATACCATCATGGTGTTTGAAGACGCAGGTCGGCCAACCGGCAATGGCGGTTCCTACGACATTTCGGCTGGTGTCACGCTCGGTGGAGCGCAGACAGTCGATAGCACGCAATTGGCTGCCGCAAAGAATCAGACCCCGTACGTTGCAGGCGGTAACTTCGGTGTTCCAGGTCGCTGGGCCGATCCAGACGGTGCCAGCGGTGTTTCTGGACCTCCAGCCAACCGCGGAGCGATCATCAATAACAACAAGGTTCCAGCAGGTGGCCCGAGTACATGTCCATGGAGCACCAACAACTGCGGACCGAACGACGAACCGTTCAGTTTGCACGTCGGTGGCTGCCACGCTCTGATGGGTGATGGTGCCGTTCGGTTCATTTCCGAAAACACCGATACCCAGACGATTCGTCGATTGTGCGGTCCTAAAGACGGCGAAGTTGTCGGCGATTTCTAAGCGATTCTGTTGATTGGGATTTCAAAATGAACAGCCTCGTTCACGCAAGTGGACGAGGCTGTTTTCGTTGTTTGATCAAGGCTTTACAGCCTTGGCAGGCAATTCGATGGCCGGGCCGACTCGAATGTCGCGAAACTTGACGACCGTGCTGTGATTCTGCAGTCCCAGGAATCCGCTGACGGAGCGCAGGGCAAGTAGCGGCGATT
>CAIWEX010001304.1 GCA_903911795.1 uncultured Schlesneria sp. | reverse complement strand
TTGAAACAGAATCTTCCGCATGGTCGTTTGTCTTCACGTGCGTCGTTGATTGGTGGGACAGCACGTACCAAGCACTAAAGAGAGAGTATGGCGGGGGCCTGAACGTCGAAGTGAAAACTGTCGCGTTTTCTTTCAACGCCCATCGCAGCATGGTGCTGGAAGCATTCCCCAATATGGCACGCATGCTTCAACGTCCCAACCTGTCGTCACTATTCGGGAATCTAAAGATTCTCGACTTGGTGCTATCGAACGCCAACGAAGAAACGAACACGACCGCATGGGTCGGCGAATCAGATATCTGTGACTGGTATTGGACTCAACGAATTCAGGTGGGCTCAGATCGTGTCGCACGATCGCGATTTGCTCAGAAACTGGCCTGTGTCGAAGCGGACCAATTCCTGACCGCGGTACCGATTGACGAGTTTAGTAGCGACGAATGCCGACTTGCGACGGGTTTAGAAGAAGATCAGGTGATTTGGAGTCGCGAGGAGAAATTTGGATTTGAGCATGATCTCTTGGGAGATTGGGCTCGAACACGTTTCCTTATCAGCCGACAACACGAAATCGTCGACGTGATGCGGGACAAGGCGTTTAATCCCCGATGGCATCGAGCTATTCGGCTTTACGGTCTTCGCCTATTGGAAAACCAACAGGACGGTGACCAGCAATGGTCCAAACTTATTTCCGAGTTGTCGCCCGAAGGACAGCACAAAGTAGAGAGTGATTTGGTTCTTGAGTCGGTTACGTTTGCCGCGAACGCTGAGCAGCTTCTTCAGCAGGCATGGAGTCGCCTAGTAGAGAATAGCGGAACCTTGCTGAACCGGTTGCTGACACGATTCCTCCATGTTGCGACCCTGCCCGATCCGCGATACGCAAGCTTGTCGGAAGATGTAGCAACGGCCGCGTTTCATCGTATTCCGTTTTGGCCTCTCTGGTTGCCAGTGCTTCGCGTACTACACGAACATCGCGCGGTAGCCATCCCCTTGACAACGGACCAAATCACGAAGATTGCCGACCTCTGGCTGACGAACTCGGGAGACAAGTGGCCGCTCCGCAACGAAGCGGCGCAGATTCTCTTGGACGCAACAAACTTTGTAATTCAAGAGCTTCGGCGGCAGGATTGGCGAGCCGACCGCGACGTCTTCAAAAACGTTTTCTCACGACTATTGACGGCCGCGACTGTACGACCGGACGAAGTCGCTGAACTCGCGTTGTCTCTCGTGGAACGGAGGGAGCAATCATTATTTGCAAAAAATGAAGAAGACGAAATAGCGGACGACGGGCACGACCAAGAAGACGAAGCTGGTCTCAGCGGTGTTTTGGGGCCACGAGGGCCGCTTGCAGATCCCTGGCCAGAAGGCCCTCTCCGCCGTGTAAATCACCAGGTGCACGAGGGGTTTCTCGCCAGCCGTAATCCGTTGCAGCTTCTTTTTGCAATTCGGCCTGATGCGGCAAAAGAAGTACTGTTGTCGCTGTTGATACGAGAACCATTGCCGACGACACGCGATTCGTTCGACAGTCCGATCGACGAGTTCTTACACGTTGACACTGAACGCGATTGGACTCCGGCAATGTTCTTTCACGGACCATTTCTCGCCTTCCTCCAAACGGACTGGGAGAAGGGCATTGAAACAATTGTTGCGTTGATCAACTTCGTCACCGATCGCTGGACGGACAATCGTGAATCGCCGCCGCCATCTGTCAGCGCAACCATCGATGGCGAATGCGTCGAGTACTTTGGATCGAGCGAAGCGTACTACTGGTATCGCGACTCTGTACGCTCCCCCAACGTCGTTGTTCCGGCGCTGATGGCGTTGGAACGTTGGCTTTATCTCTGCCTTGAACGCGAGGAACAGGTAAAGCCAGCCGTTCGGCAAGTCCTTCGGTCATCAAGAAGCACGGCCCTGCTGGGCGTCCTTGCAGCCGTAGGCAGAAAGCAGCCGGGGTTGTTTAACGATGAACTACGGGAACTGGTTCAGATTTGGCAACTTCAGGTGTGGGAAGAGATGTACAGAATCCAACAACTGGACTCGTTGCTGGGCATGACGATGATGCAGTGGACTCGTTGGGGAGAGGAAATCTTCAATATGGTCAGGGACTGGCATGCGCTTGACCACCGTAAGACAACTCTCGGCGATGTCCTATTTGAGCAGTTCCTTACGAATTCCGAGTTACGGTCCTTCATGACGACCGTCCAGACGAACTGGAGCGAAGAGCTTGATGCACTTGGCGACTCAGATGCAGCAGGCTTTCTAGAAAAAATCACTCTTCGATTTGATGAACGCAACTGGAGATCTCGACCGATCGAGAACGGTGTTATGTTGGATTTCGTCGAGCCGGAGGAACGAATACAACGACTTGCTCCCGTTCGTGAAGAGAATGAACGGCATATGGCAGTGCTGACATTTCCAATGACGTGTCGCAGACTGATCGACGAACGAAAGGAGATGACTCAGGAAGAACTGGAGCAATTCTGGCAACAACTTCGCAAGATTGGTGACGAGGCCGAACTCGCAAGACTTTGGGGTGACGCACCAGAACATGCGATTATGGGCGGGATCGCGGTATTGATGATCCTGTACGAACCCTGGCTAGGCGCTGACCCGAAACGGGAAAGCTGGTGT
>CAIWEX010001303.1 GCA_903911795.1 uncultured Schlesneria sp. | reverse complement strand
TTGCACGGAATGCCTTCATGGGGGACGATGTCTGTTGAGATTCGTGATCGAAAGGCAGCCGCTGGATGATGTGCCGCACGCCTGACGGAACGCGAATCTTGAAGGAGAGCAACCGAGATGAAGATTCTGAGTCTGTCGGCCACTTTGCTGGCCAGTGTCTGCTGTTTTCTGACAGTCGCATCAGCGGCTGACAACCCCGATTACGGACGCGATGTCCGGCCGATACTTTCTCAATTCTGCTTCAAATGTCACGGTCCTGACGAAACCAAACGTGAAGCGGGATTGCGACTGGACCTGCGCGAAGCGGCTGTCAAAAAAGCTGAGTCGGGTGAGCGACCGATCGTTCCTGGGGAACCGGCAGCCAGTGAACTGATCCGACGGATTCACTCCACGGACAGTGAACTGCAGATGCCCCCGGCATCGACCAAACTACAGATGTCCGCTGCTCAGAAAGAGACGCTGATGAAATGGATTGCTGCGGGTGCCGAGTATAAGCCGCACTGGTCGTTCGTCCGGCCCGAACGAACTCCTTTACCAGGCGTTGCGAAAAAGGGCTGGCCTCGCGGGGGGATTGACACCTTTATCCTGGCAAAGCTGGAGGCAGAAAAGCTGAGTCCCTCGACCGAAGCCGATCGTTACACACTCGTTCGGCGAGTTTCACTCGATCTGATCGGCCTGCCACCGACGCCTGAGGAAGCGGATGAATTCGTCAGCGATCAATCTCCCGATGCGTATGAACGGCTGATTGACAGACTGCTGGCGTCGCCTCATTACGGTGAGCGGTGGGGACGCCGCTGGCTGGACCTCGCCCGCTATGCAGACACGAACGGTTACGAAAAGGACCGGACGCGGTCGATCTGGCCGTATCGAGACTGGGTCATCAGCGCGATCAATCGCAACCTGCCCTACGATCAGTTTACGATTGATCAACTCGCCGGAGACATGCTGCCAGGGGCGACCCAGGAACAGCGGATTGCGACGGGATTCCATCGTAATACGATGCTGAATGAAGAAGGGGGAATTGACCCGCTGGAGTTCCGGTTCTATGCGATGACGGATCGCGTTGCGACCACTTCGATCATCTGGACCGGCCTGACGATGGGGTGTGCTCAGTGTCATACCCACAAGTACGATCCGATCACGCAGCGGGACTATTACAGCATGTTCGCACTGCTGAATAATGCGGACGAACCCGAGATGGATGTCATCCGCCCTGACATCGCTGCGCGGCGGGCGGAGATCGAAAAGCAGATCGCCAAGTTGCAGAGCGATCTGCCGAAGCGGTTTCCGTTACCCGACGAGTTCACGTGGACCGTCGTCAAGCCAACTGCGGCGACATCCTCGGGCGAGGCGAAACTGGAACCGCAGTCCGATGGATCAATACTAGTAACCGGCCCGACTCCCGATACCGATACTTACCAGATTCAGTTTGAAACATCTGTTAGCGACATTGCCGCCATCCGCCTGGAAGCGATCGCTGATCCCAAACTTCCCAGCAAAGGTCCAGGGCGAACTCCGCACGGAAACTTTGTGTTGAGTGAATTTACGGCGAGTGTGGCTGCGAAAGAAGGAGCCGCCGAGACGCCGCTGAAGTTCACGCGAGCCACCGCTGACTTTTCGCAAGAGATGTTTTCTGTGGATAAAGCGATCGACGGTGAGACCAAGACCAGCGGTTGGGCAATTCACGGGCCAGGAGAATGGAACGTTAATCGAACTGCCACATTTTATCTGGGCCAGCCGACGGGAAGTTCGGGACCAAGCCGTCTGACAATTCGCCTGCTCCAAAATTTCGGCAAGCAACACACGCTTGGTAAGTTTCGCATCAGTGTGGGGCAGCGTAGTTCGTCGAGTGGCGGAACAGAATCCGACCGACAGCAGGCTCATCTGGTTCGTAAGTTCGGCGATTGGGTCGCGACTGAACGGGATCGCGTCGTGAAATGGACGCCCCTCAAGCCGACCGCTGCAACC
>CAIWEX010001302.1 GCA_903911795.1 uncultured Schlesneria sp. | reverse complement strand
TCGATTTCCAGGGCCGCAGGGCCCTGGCTGGGTGAACTGTTGGCCCACTTGGGCCGTAAGACTGGAATCTCCTGGGGTTTCGCCATCTGGTGCTGCATCACCACCTATGCCAGATCTGACCCGTCGTTCATCGTCAACGTCCGTCGAAGACACGGCCTTTTCGACGACTCCAAGACCGTGCCACCAAAACTGAAAAATGGATCGGCAAACCCCCGCCTGCAAACGATCAGCCCCACTGTGGAAACAGCTTGAACAACAGGATTGCGATTGCTGTTCCAGCCAGCGGGATTAGGACAGTCGTGACAAAAATCGGCGGATAGGCACGAGCGTGCGTCTCTCCGCAGATATTGCGGATCAGCATCACCAGATAGCCATTCGCCGGCAGTGAATCCAAAGTTCCCGACGAGATTGCAACCACCCGATGCAGTGCTCGGGCCCCGACACCAAGGTCATCAATGTAGATCGGCTTGATGATCGGCAGAGCGATTCCTTGCCCTCCAGATGCCGAACCGGCGATGGCAGATATCACGGCAACAGCCAGTGCGGCACTGATCAGGGGATCACCCGGCAAATGAGTGACCCAGGAGAGCACCAGTTGAAACGCTCGCAAGTCCTTCATCGCCATACCAAATCCCACCACGGCACTCGTCGCACCGACAGCCAGCAGTCCGTTGACGAAACCATCGCCAAAACAGCCCCAGACGTTTTTCAAACGCTTTCGCAATACGATGACAGCGACGGTCACTCCTAGAAATATCGCCAGTGTTCCATCCTCGGGGTAGGCTTTCAGAATCCGCTGAAAGAGCGAATCCCCAAGCTCGGCTGCGATCGTGTGACAAAGCGTCGGTACGACATTCAGCGCCAACAACGTCGTCGCCAGGGGGGCAATCGACGCGAGAAATCCGGGCAGATCCCGCTCGGAGGTTTCCGTCGCAACGTGATCGGAATCGCGAGGTTCAAACTTTTCGCCCAGTTGCGTGGCACGCCGAATTACCCAATCCAGGTAAAGCTGCCCGGTCCCAAACATCAACAGTGCGACAATCAGACTGACCTGCCAACCCGCACGCGCATCGGTGAGTGGTTCCTTCGTCACTTTGTCGACGAGAAACTGGATCGGAATCAGGTTCTGGATTTCCGGTGAACCTGCCGACGTCATTGTAAAAGTGATCGATCCAAATGCGATCGCAGCCGGGATAAACCTTCGAGGCAGATTGGCCATCCGAAACAGGTGAACTGCCAGTGGATAGACCGAAAATCCAACGACAAAGAGCGACACTCCGCCGTAGGTCAATAACGCGCAGGCCAGCACAACTGCCAGGCAGGCACGCTGCGTCCCCAGCGATTTCCCCATGCGGTTGGCCACGGTGATCGCAGCTCCAGACTCTTCCATCAGCTTGCCAAACACGGCCCCGAGTGCAAAGAAGAGATAGAACCTGCGGATATAGTCCGAAAACCCGTTCATGTACGCGCCATTCATTCGCGCCACAGGATCTTCACCACTGAGGACTGCAGCAATCAACGCACAGAGCGGACCGACCACGAAGATGCTTTTGCCACGGACAACTAAGGTCATCAGCAGCGCCAGCGAACCGAACAGGACCATCATCAGATAAGCATCAAGCAGCATCAGGTCTCACCTTAATGAGTTCCATCCGGCACTGTTCGTCGTTCGGCAGAAGTTTTTACCTTGCTGTAACACCACGCCCGCTCGGCGCGGGTCTCCCGACCCCGCCGAAACGGTCGACCGAAGGTCTCCAAATTCTGATCGTCTCAATTCGGCGTCACAACCAGTCGATTACTTGGCCGCAGGCAGTTGGTACCCTTCGCGATTCAGTCGGATGCGATACAGGCTGGAACCGGCGGTGATATAGAGCAGTTTCGCGTCGGCTCCTCGCCCGAACCCAACATTGGTGGGGACTTCCGTCTTGATGAACGCCAGTTCTTTTCCTTCAGGGGAATAGACAAAGATTCCCGGACGGTTCTCGGCTCGCACTGCCACGTAAAGGTTCCCCTGCTTATCGACAACCAGTCCGTCAGGACCGTCGAACGGGGCATAGTCGACCAGCGTCTTACGGAACTTGGCGGTTCCGTCCGCTGCCAGATCGTAGGCCATCAGTGCCATGTTCCCTTTACGGACTGGGGTATCGGCACTCAGACGTTCAATCCCTGATGAGCCATTGTCGTTGCTGACGACATACAGTGATTTCTGATCCGGGGAAACTGCCACGCCGTTCGGCTTTCCGGCATCGGTGATAATCCGGTGAATGGAACCGTCGGTGTCGATGCGATAGACGGCCATCAGCGGTTGCTCGATCGGTTCGTGTCCCAGATAGCGTGGATCACTGAAATAGATTCGCCCCTTTTCATCGATGGTAATGTCATTGGGGGCGTTGAATGGTCGGCCTTCGAACATCCCTGCGATGATATAACTCTTGCCGGTTTTCATGTCCGTACGAGTCACGCGGCGACCGCCGTAGTCAGCTCCTTCCGCGACGACCATATTTCCAGCCGCGTCGAACTTGATGCCGTTGGACATCCCGCTGGGTGACCGAAAAATTGATGTCTTGCTACTGGCAGGATCAAACTTCCAGATGTGCCCCGCTTCAATCACTCCTTTTGCATCCCTGGATTTGTTTGAAAAAGTGATTTCACTGAAGTAGACCATCCCGTCAGGTGCGACGCTGACACCTTCCGTCAACACATGCGATTCGAACAGCTTTTCGAGTTTCGCGTCGGGGGGAACGATCGGATCATCCGCATTGGCATCAGAGAAACAGAACGATCCAATGAGTGCGAGAAAGGGAAGCAGATTAGTTCGGCAAGTCATGATGCAGTCCTTTCAAATCAAGATGATGACAGAGATGTGGGACTTCAAATCAGCGAGATATCGTCGAATGGACACAGAGGCTCGTGAATCGCAAATGCTCTGATTGGGAGTGAGTTTGAAACGCAGAGAGCGCGGAGGACGCAGAGAAATCGCAAGTGATTGCTTTCTCCTGCCTTCTCTCTGCGATCTCAGCGCCCTCTGCGTTTCAAATGCTTCCTGGTTTCTGTTCAAAACAAGGAACGTACCAGGCGTCAAAGGCCGGGACGATTTTTGAGATCATCCAGAATCAGCCTTTGACCGCACTGTTGTCGTCGTCTGAATGGCGTCCCTGCAGGCGACTGTTATTTCTTGGGCTCGGCATCCTTCGCAGCTTCAGCTGGCTTATCGGGATGGTCCTCTTTCTTCGCAGCGTCAGGCTTGGCGGCTTCGTCCTTGTGATCGGCGTGGCCCTTCTCGTCCTTGTGGTCATGAGCCGAGCCATCGATGTGATAATCGATTTCGCCGGTATAGGGCTTGCCGCCGATTGAGACTTGCAGTTTCCCGTGGATTGCCTTGGCATCCATGAGTGTGTGAACGACTCCGTCGTCGATCAATTCGAAGACTGACGACTTCCCTTCGCCATCGGTCTTCTGAGGAGCCGCTTTCAGTTTCAGAGCTTCTTTACCCGCCGGGGTCACCGTCAAATCGGTGGCGGAAATCGGTTCTGCCGTCTTGGCGTCTTTGCCGAGGACATAAACACGCACGGCATGAGCGTCGTGATCGACGACGATTTCAGCGTGGTATTCTTCCGCGCCCAGTTCAATCAGACCGCCGCCGTGTGGGCCTTTGGCGCCATGGCCATGTTCATGGACGGGGGGAGCCTTCTTCAGCTCGCCCGTCTTCTTGAATTCTGAATTATTGCCTGGGCATCCGATGCCGCAACTGATAATACCGAGGGACAACAACGTCGTAAGAGTGATCCGCCGCATTGCTTCGTTTCCTTCCGAAACCCAGTTCTTCCGTCCAAGATCAGATCGGCCCCATGGCCGATAAACTGGCAGAAGTCTCGCGAATCATCCGGCGAACCGCAACCCGAACGGGTTCAAATACAAGAAATCTCAGACTGTTTCGGCGAACGATTAACGGGAGCGGCAGTGACCGTTCTCAAGCTGTCACTCGAAGTACTCCCCTCACGACAGCAGGCCCTTGACCAGTTTTCCATCCTTGATGATTTCGATCGGTCGAGTCCCAAATGCGACCAGTTCCTTATCGGCATCGATCCCCAACTGATGGTAGATCGTAAACAGCAGGTCTTCGAGTGGCAGTGCGTCGCGAGCCGGTTCTGCGGCGGTTGCGTCGCTGGCACCATAGATCAGGCCGCGTGCGAATCCGCCGCCAGCGATCAGGTTCGAATAGCAGCGAGCCCAGTGGTCTCGGCCGCTCGTCGAATTCACCTTGGGAGTACGCCCAAATTCTGTGGTCACCCAGAACAGTGTTGAATCCAGCATCCCTCGCCGGTCCAGGTCGGTAACCAATCCGGCAATGGCATGATCGAGAGCCGGCATCTGATCGAGACAATTGTTTTTGACATCGACATGGGAATCCCACGCCCCATAGGTTACGGTGACGAATCGAGTCCCCGCTTCGACGAGTCGACGGGCCAGAATCAGTCGCTCGGCCAGTCCCTTTGGATGAAACTTGTTGTCGGGACCGCGCAGGCCGACGACATCGCGACCATAGAGTTGCATCGTTTCTTCGGTTTCGCCGTCGAGCGTAAAGGCTGCCTGAGCCTTCGAAGATGTCAGCAGAGTGAAGGCTCGCTGATAGAAATCGTCCATTGTGTCGATGGTCGTCGGGTCTGCTTCCAGTTGGCGAATCTGCTTTTCAATGACGTCTCGTGCAGAACGACGACGGGTGAATCGTTCGGTCGAAACGCCGTTGGGAATGGCGAAGTCTCGGACTTTGAACCCACGCTGCCCCGGATCGGCATTCAAGTCGAAGGCACCATACGTGCTGCTCAGGAAACCGGTACTGCCAGCGAAACTGTGGTTGTTCGGGATCGCGATGTACGGCGGCAGTTCGCCTCGCACACCCAGTTCATGTGAAACCACGGCGCCCATCTGAGGATAATCGATCACCGCCGTCGGCGTGTAGCCGGTGAACAGATGATAGGTCGCCTGGGCATGGTCGGGGATCCGTCCGACCATGCTTCGCATGACGGTGATCTTGTCGGCGATGGCTGCCGTCTTGGCGAAGTTATCGCTGAAAACATCGCCATTCTTCGTTTTTGTCACACCGAAGGAACCTCGATATTCGACGGGTGCTTCGGGCTTGGGATCGAGCGATTCCTGTTGAGGCCAACCACCCCCAAGATGAAGCTGAATGACACTCAGGGCCTTCGGTGCCAGTTTCCCCTTGGAACCCGCAGCAGAAAATGCCTGATTCGTGTCGTCGGCTCGCGTCTCCAGCCGCAGCAGGTCACCGAGAGAGAGTCCCAAAGCTCCGCAAACGCCGACTTGAATGGCCTGACGCCGCGACATCCCGCGAAATCCCGCACAGCCACGCAGATTCGGAGCCAGTTGATTGAGCGACGACTTTTCCATCGAAGAGATTTCCCTACCCGGATTTTTTCACCGACACAAACCTGAAGTTCGCACAGCAGGAAGAATAACTAATCGGAGACATTTTTGGGCATCTCAATCGGTGAAAAACAGGATCGTCAGGATCGTGTGAATGGGAGAAACTGAAAATACTTCACGGTCTCCTGATTCGAACGAGACTTTTGTTTTTGCCAATTTTTTTCGATTTTTGGGCCATTTTGTGTCCTCTCCATGCTCCGTTGCGAATTATCGGGGTGTCAGCAAACCCACTTCGGATTTGCCCAACCTCTTGAAACGGAAGTTCAATATGAATCGTCTCATTCTTGCCAGCGTTTTGCTATTCGCCGGAATCTGCCTTGGCTTTGTTCAGCCCGCAAACGTCCGGGCCAGTGGCGATCCTGCACCTCCAGGAACATATGACGTGGGTGGAACGGTTTATGTATTCAACGTGGAGTACAGATACATCGTCATTGAAACGCAAAAGGGCTGCTATCAGGCAATCTACCCTGACTTCGACACGATCGTCACCGTCCGCGGCGTGCCGGCGACCCTTGCCGCGATTACCCCAGGGAAGAAGATCCGATCCAATAACTCGTTGGTAACTGGGCATTCACTGTACATCGATATTCGGTAGCCTGATGCCGTCCGGTATCGATCGCCGGACGGTTACGTCAATTTGGTATTTGCAACGGCCCTCCGGACGTTGCGGCCATTTTGGCTGTCCCTGGCGGAAAACGTCCCGATTTGTCTTTTCCGGAACCCGATTCGAATGCATAATCACATCAATACTCGACGATGAGTTTAGGGGAGATCCCCATGGTGGAGGTTTTGCATGCTCACAATTCACGATCCGCTGCCGAATCGGACCTGTCAGGGATATTCGCGTCGAGACTTTCTGCGTGTCGGTGCCATCGGTACCGGGGCGTTGTCATTGACGGAAATGCTGCGCATGCAGGCTTCGGCCGGGATCTCTCCCGGGGTCTTGAAGGATAAATCGGTCGTCCTGCTCTTCCTGCAGGGAGGTCCGCCGCATATCGAGTTCTTCGATCCCAAGATGTCCGCCCCAACCGAAATCAACTGCACGACGGGCGAAGTACAGACACGGCTGCCGGGAATAACTTTCGGAGCAACCTTTCCTCAATTGGCTCAGCGAGCCGATCGCCTGGCGATTGTGCGTTCGTATGGTTCTGGAAACGGTGGTCACAGTTACGGCGAAGTTCTCAGTGCCAACAATCCGACGAAGGCGACCGTCAGTTCGATGTATGCCCGTGTGCGTGGCAACAATCACCCGACCAGCGGATTGCCGACGAACGTGCTGGTCCTGCCGGAAGCTGTCAGTGACGGCTTGAAGCTCGGGAGCAACTTTGAAACGTCTGCGTTGCCGACACTGACTCAACCCGGAAGTTTTGGTGCGACGTATGCCGCTTTCAATCCGAGTGGAGGTGGCGACCTGCAGCAGGATATGCGGTTAGCAGTCACCCCCGCTCGCCTGGGTGATCGCAAGTCTCTGCTGAGTGACCTGGATCGCTTCCGTCGAAAAGCAGATGTGAACGGATCGTTTGAAGGTGTCGACGCCTATCAGCGACAAGCCTTTGAAATGATCACTCGCGGAGTTGCCGATGCCTTCGATCTTTCAAAGGAAGATCCGGCGACGGTGGAACGTTATGACACCAGCCACCTGTTCAAGCTGGAGGACCTGACACGCTGGAACGACATGCGTCGCGCCTCGAACCTGCTCGGCCGACAGATGTTACTGGCCCGACGCTTGTGCGAAGCAGGCTGCGGCTTCGTCACCGTCTCAGATTGTGGATGGGACTATCACGCGAACGGGAACAGCCCGAAAAACATGGCCGGAATTTACCCGATGGGGGGACAGGTGGACCATGCGGTCAGTGCCTTCATCGACGACCTGGAATATCGAGGCTTGAGCGACAAGATCCTGCTGGTCGTCACTGGAGAAATGGGCCGGACCCCCAGGAAGAACAACAGCGGTGGCCGTGACCACTATGGTGAGCTGACACCACTACTGATGGCCGGTGGCGGTTTGAAAATGGGACAGGTGATCGGTCACTCCGACAACCACGCCTCGCGCCCGATCGGCAACAGCTATCGACCAGAGCACCTGCTGTCGACCATCCTGCACACTCTGTTCGACGTGGGCAAGTTACGTCTGGAACAGCAGGTCCCCCGCGAAATCATCAAACTGGCCGAAGCCAATAAGCCGATTGACGGCCTGCTGGCGTAGCGACGGGTGTCCGGGACTGGAGCGTCCTCGCGAAGTCCCGGAATATACGAGTCCCGGCCGACCACTTGGGCCACCCCGCCGCCGTACCAGGTCGGTCAACTTGACCCGCCGTCACTGACGGCTCAAAGTATTGGCGTGTTAACTTGGAGGCCCCTGATTCATCACGAGCATTTAACCTCGAACGTTATCTGCTAAAGCAAAGTGCTTCTGAATGAACGAATCGTACTTCCTTCAGAAATTGAAAGATTCACCGGGTGATGTACTCCTGCTTCGCGAGTACGCCACGTGGTTGCAAGATCGAGGAGATGAACGCGCACAACAGCTTATCGCTGAACTCGACTTCAACGACGCCGAAGACCACTTCAAACAAGCAGAGCACCTCCTCGCACGCCTTCGAGGTAGTCGACCACAAGATTTTGACTGGCTGAACAACATTCTGCCACTATTTACGCACGCTCCCGTGAGTGGCGTGTTCTACAACGCACCTTCACCTGATGATGCTGTCTTTGTCCAACTCGGTGACTTCTGTAGTCGAGAGACCGTCGTTGGGATCATTGAAGCACAGAAAGTCTTCTTTCCTGTCCCAGCAGGTCACAGCGGCATCATAAGCGATATTTATTTCAGCAATGGTGCTGCCGTCACAGCAGGTGATACGCTCTTCAAACTGATGCGACCGCAAAAGGAAGACGTTGTCAATGCAAGATGCAGATAGCCAATGAGGCGGGGTGTCGACTGGGCGATCTTCGGAATTCGGGCCAGGTTGCTCATGCTTCCGTCGCCGCGCAACAATTGCTGGTTCAATTTGCGCCGTGAAAACGTACCTAACGTCAACGCGCAGAAGAGATTGACTTTCAACGACTGCAGAGCATTCTCAATACTTTCTGATGTGATAAACACAAGTTCGCAGGATATGGGAAGCTGATGGCAACCGCGGCTCAACTTCAACGAGTGCTCGACGCATACAATCTAACGTTTGGGGCCGTGATTTCCTCCACTGGTAACGTTGTTTCACGAGGCAGCGACGCCTCCAAACTCGACGATACTGGGTTGGTCTCGGCATTGCTTGGGCCGCGTGGCTCGGCCGAAGAGACGTACAACAGCTTCCAAGGTGACAATGTGGTCTTATCTCGCATGTGGACGCAGGGAGAGGAGGTTGCGTTCGTCGACCGTGTCGGCCGCTGTGTTTCGCCTGACTTCGAACTGAAAAAGCGAGTGACAAGAATGCAATCAAAACACAGAGGCACGGAGAATCACAGAGGTTTGAAGCAACGAACGATATCCTGACTCAGCATCCCG
>CAIWEX010001301.1 GCA_903911795.1 uncultured Schlesneria sp. | reverse complement strand
TGTATTCATGACGCCGCCGGAGTGGCAAGCATGGTTGCGGTCCTTTCCGATGCTGGCTGCATTCGGCGACCAAACCCCAGTTGATGGTGCCACGATTAACGCGGCCGACATTCCGCAGCTTGATGCCGACTTTTGGCAAGCCCGGACAGAGGCGCTGGAGGCACTCGCACTCTCCAGATGTTCGGACCAGAATATTGATGGGATGTTCTACGAGGTCACGTCAATAATTGACGAAGACTTGACCCGATTTGATCCCATGGTCGCATACTTTGGACGGTACTACCCCGATGGTGACCCGGTCCGCATCGAGATTGAAAGCGAGATCGCAGCTTGTGTCAAACGCGATCTGTCATGGATGATGGTTGAGTGGTTGATCCAAGCCCCCGGGTTCTTCACGGGACTGAAAACATGGTATGATCTGGGCCGTTGGCCACACGGCTGGGATAGAGCCAAGGCTCAAATTCTCGTGAAGTAATCACTCAAGTTGGCTAACAATCGGTTCAACCGGAGCCGCGGGCCGCGCGGTTTCACATGGTAAGCTGGTTCGTCGCGGCCCGGTTAACCGTGTCGTTCGGCATATCAAAAGAAACGATCATGACACGCGAGGAATGGGAGTCGTCCAATAGCCCGCTTCTGATGCTTGAAGTAGTTCCCGCCGCCGGATTTGACGAACGTTTACTTTCATTCAGTGTTGAAATCTGTCGTCGAATGAGACATCTCCTTCCGACCGAGTCTCTAGAGGCTTTGGCAACAATCGAGGAATATCTGTCTGGCAACGGAAGCGTAGAGCGAGTTATTGCCGCACGTGTTCCGGCTGCAATTGGGCGCAGACGCGTCACGCGAAGAACAAGTTTTAAGCCGGTGAAAATCCACCCTCAAGAACGGGCTGCAATGGTCGTACAAAGCGTTACATCGTTGGATGCGTGGAACTCCGCGAAAGACGCCGCCCTTGCGTGTGTGGATTTGCTCGACGACGATGTTCCATGTTTGCTTCGAGAATTCATTGGAAACCCGTTTTGACGATCATTAACCATCTGGCGAACAAGTCCGTCAACTTGACCCGCCGCCGTTGTTGGTTCAAAGTGTTGGCGTGTTGATTGGAGGCTCGCTCTTCATCGTCGGCAAGTTACCTTGAACGTTATGTGCTCCATGAGAATCGCAATCTACATGCTGGTCGTCAGTGCTGCCTGTTCTGGTTGCAGCCGCAACTCGGATTCTATTCTTGAATCCTCCGCCCCAGGCGGCGCGTCCTCAACGGCAAACGAAGGCGCACCGCCGACAATCACGGCGATGGTTGACGCACCCGATCCCAATTGGCGAGAGATGTTTGAGGAAGCGGAACAGTTGGCAAACGTCCCTGCGATCGCGGTCACATCAACCGATGGTAAAAGAGTCCTTGTAACTGTGAAGAATGTCGGCACAACGACACTACAATACTACTCGGCGGGGCCGGAACACGTTCAGTTGTTCCAGGAAATCGAAGTCGCCGGACGATGGACTCAATCAAATTGGGATTGGTGCGGTACTGGTAAAGAGCGATTTGAGATCGCTCCAAGCGAATCCGCTGAACTTGTTGTCAGCTTCTGGAAGAACGAAAAGCGGCAGCGAATGCTTGCCAATTTTTCCGAAAAGGGAACCAATCGTTCTGGACTCGTCGTTCTGGCATGCGAACCTGACAAATAAATCGCACATAATCATGCAATGCACCGGAGCCGCGCAGCCGGTCGTTTTCGAATGGACAATCACTCGCAGCGGCCCAGTGATTCCGTACGTTCGGTGGAGGAGGCACATCGCATTGGAATTGCTCGGTCAATTCCTGCCTCGAAAACAACATCAACCGTCATTCACCCCGGTCTATAAAGGACTTGATATCTTTTGCCTGCAAAACAATTTCAATGCTTTCTGTTGTGAGAACTACAAGTCATCTGGTTGAGATGAACATGGTCGGCTTTGACATCAAATTTGACGTTCCAAGTCATGGGTGGTTACCGGTGGTGCTCGGAATCTCCAGAGAAACCTACGAATTCGCTGCGTCATACGTTCTCAGCGACCCCGTGTCGGAACTTGCCCTCGCCTGCCTGCATTTACTTCGCAGACCGACCGGTGCGACGGTACGGTTTTGGCTTGAGCCACGCTATAGCATTCTCGACTTGGAATGTGCTTCCACGTCGACAACGGTCGCAACGTTTAAGCATTCGACCACCGAAGATGGCAAAAGACCAGAATCGGTGATTTCGGCGACAGTCGATACTTCCGAGTTTTGTCGCCTTGTCGCAAGGAGGCTCCGTACTATGTACGAACTAACCGGTGCTGATCGCTACTCAACGCACGATTGCGCCGGGAAGGCGTTTCCGGATGAAACAATATCTTCCATTTATGACTTGCTCCGCTCCCGAAGAAACGGATAACAATCCGGTCAGCTTGCCCCGCAGTCGCTGGTAGCTCAAAGTGTTCGTGTGTTGATCGGAAGCTCGTCGTTCATTGCAGGCAAGTTCCCTTGGTCGTTAGCCCAAGTTCCCCAGCAAAAGGGAAAAACGAAGATTTCGGAAATTTTGGGAGGTTGCTTTTTGCCGTAACTCTTTTGTTTTGGTCGTGAGCCCGACCGAATCGGTCGGGGGAGTTACTCA
>CAIWEX010001300.1 GCA_903911795.1 uncultured Schlesneria sp. | reverse complement strand
GGTCACGTGCTCGTTCTCGTCGTGACGTAGGCTCTGCAGATCCTTCAGGGCTGCCAAATAAGGCTCATCGTAACGCCGCAGGTAGTGTTCGAACTTCGCCGCCTGAGTCGTCGCATCGACCAGCGTCGCATCGTCTTTCTTTTCGGGACGGGCATACTGAGTCACCAGCGCGGCGACTTCGAGTGACGTCAATTCCTGCGAGAAAACCAGTAATTCGTCGACCGCCCCCCCTTTGAAACCAACGTCGCGAAAGCGAGCCCCCAGCGACAGTTCCACCCCACCGGAATTCGAATCGCCCCATTCCGGACGGTGCTTGATATCACGTGTCAGCTTGTCGCGATTCACAACCACTTCCATGGGCGAACCATCGCGATAGAGTCGCAATCCCGCGGCGTGGCTGCTGCCATCGTACGTGATTGTGATCATCGTCCACTGGCCCACCGGGATTTTCCGATCGGCTGCGATCTGAATGGCGTTGCCGGGCCAGAAGTGAATCAGCGAGACAACGGGAACTCCTTCATCGAGTACCAGTGAAAAGCCACGAAACGCCGCGTCTTCTGCGGCGACGCACTGATGCAGCACGATTTCACGTGGCTTATGCTCAGCCGGTCGAACCCAGAGAGAAAACGTGAAGGGAGTCGTTCGGCCGTACTTCCCGGATCCTTTGCAGCCGAAGGCGTCGTCGCCGTCGAACTGAATCGCTTTATTCTCGGCCGGTGTCGCAGGTTTTTCGGGCTGCTTCCCATCGTTACTCGCCTGAGCGGCCGTAATGGCGACGGCGCGACCCACACCGGGAACAAGCGTATTCCCTCCGTTCGGACTGACGTCGTCAAACAGAAACTTCGCTGTTGCCTGTGTTGTCCTGGGCGTTCCACCGACTTCTATCGTTGGCAGACTCAGCACCCCATACGACGGACTCCCAATCACATAGTCGGGCGTCGAAGCAGGATGTTTCTGGAATCGATCCATGGCATCGGCGCGAGCTTTGGCCAGTTCTGCCTCCTTGCTGCGGATGCGATCCAGCAATTCGCGATGCCGCGTTTCCTGGTCCCCTTCGTAAAGCAACTGAGCCGGAGTCGGTGCCGTTTCGGTGAAGTGAGAGTACAACCCGTGCTCGTCAATGTTTGCGAAGAACGCCGACAGTTGATAGAAGTCTCGCTGGGTAATCGGGTCGTACTTGTGATCGTGACAGCGGGCACAATCAAACGTCAGCCCCAGGAAGGCCGTGCCGTTCGTCACAACCCGATCGGCGATGTACGCGATCCGGAATTCTGCTTCGATACTGCCACCTTCATTGGTCTGGCGATGGAGTCGATTGAACGTGGTCGCCAGTTGCTGGTCCCGAGTCGGATTAGGGAGCATGTCACCGGCAGTCTGCCAGGTGATGAACTGGTCATAAGGGAGGTTTTCGTTGAAAGCGCGAATGACCCAGTCTCGCCACGGCCAGACGTGAGTGTCTCGGTCCGCCTGGTAGCCGAACGTATCCGCATAACGAGCGACATCGAGCCATTCGTTGGCAAGCCGTTCGCCAAAAGCGGGCGATTTCAGCAATCTGTCGGCAGCATTCTCATAAGCCTGCGGAGATTGATCGGCGAGAAACGCATCGATCTCAGCCAGCGACGGTGGCAACCCTGTCAGATCAAAACTGGCTCGACGAAGCCATTTTTCGCGCGAGACTTCAGCAGCCGGTTCGATCTGCGCCTGGCGTAAACGATCCAGCACAAAAGCATCGATCGGGTTCCGAATCCACGCCGAGTCGCGCGGAGTTGGGACCGACACCGTCTTGGGAACGGAGATGAATGCCCAGTGCGGCTGATATTCGGCCCCCGCAGAAATCCAGCGTTTCAGCAGCTTCTTTTCATCCGGAGTCAACGGCTTGTTGTGCTTGGGCGGTGGCATCATCGAATCAGGATCGGTGGAATCAATCCGTTCGACAAGTTTGCTCTTGGAGAGATCCCCAGGCGTAATCGCGCCTGAATCGACTGCGACGGAGCGCTGGTCCAAACGCAGATCCCCTTTGCGAGCATTCTTATCAGGCCCATGACAGGCAAAGCAGCGGTCTGACAGGATCGGCCGGATGTCACGATTGAAATTGATCGGGTCTTCAGCACGACCGAAAGAAGACAGGAGTGTCATCACAAGCAACAGTGCTGCGCTGGTTGTGAATCGACAGGAAGTCGTCGAATGGGATTGATGGGAGGCATAGAATTTTGAATATTGCTGCGGGCACGCTTGTGCAAATCGATCAAACATTATTCGTATACTTCCCATGATTCCCATCACCATTATGGCAACACCCCACGATCAACCACCAACGCCACGATTGGTTACTCAGCCAGCTTTGGGGGCCATCAGACTGATCCGGACGTTTTTGTCGTGGTGACATGTGGCCAGTTGCAGATTATCAGGATGCAGCGCCAGGTCGCGACATGTGTTTCCCAGATTGAGCGTATGAAACTCATCTTTCGAATCTGGCTTCCAGAAAAACAGGTGTCCCCCACCCCCTCCGCCTGTTGCCCCGATCGCAAATCCTTCCGGATGCGACACCAGGCCGAAGATTTTGCCAGCAATGTTCCCTTTCGTCAGATGCGTCATGGCATCTTTGCCAGCCTCCCAATCAATTTCGACGATGATCGGATTTCCGACGCCGGCAAACGCATTGGAAACGTTGGTGATTCCGCCCGCAAGCAACCGCTTGCCGTCGGCCGTGAATGCCATCGCATAAGGCCCCCCGTAGTCGGCACCGAATCCAGCATCGTATTTGGTCATACTGGCAATGGTGAAATCGCGGACACGCTTCCCTGTGTCCACTTCCCAATGGATAAACTTCGCCGTCAGATCGCCTGATGCCAATTGCTTGCCATCAGGATGAAAGGCGACGTTGTAGACATGGCGTTCGTGGCCGATTAGCTCACGCACCAGCGTCCCATCCGCGAAGTTCCAGAGCTTCACCTTCAGATCATTACCACACGTGGCTAGCAATTTTCCGTCGGGGCTCACGACCATTGCGCGAATCCAACCCTGATGAGCTTCAATGGTTTTTGTCGGCGCCGGCTTTTCGGCGGTCGCAGGCCACCAGATCAGGCGCCCGTCGTAGCCTCCTGACACCAATGTGTCACCATTTGCTGTAAACACCAAGCTGTGAATCCAACTGTCATGTGCGGCAAGTTCGGCCTTGGTCCCGGTCGCCAGTTCCCACCGCACAATCTTATTGTCCTCCCCCCCTGCAAAAACATAGCGTCCCGTCGGGTCAAAACGACAACCGATGAGAGGTGCGGTGTGTGCCAGCGGTTTGACGACATGAGTCTTCATGGGATCAGCAGGCATAGAAATGTCCTTGCAGACTACTGGGCGGGATGGTTTGGCGGGAACAGACAGCAACTCCTCAATAGTGGATTTGCAGCCCGGTGCATCAACAAAGACTGTTGTACCATATCGAACAGGGAAGGGCGAGGAATTGCCCAAGTCATTACGGTCGAATGACGGGCAAAATGCGCTGCGAATCCGAATTCCGCGCCCTCAGCGTCCTCCGTGTCCAAGTCTTCTTCGAAGCATTTCTCTGGGACACGAATTGCTCGAAGACACGGACCAAACCGAGACAGCGTCCGCCTGCTCGACTACCCCTTTTTGGGGATGGGTTGCGACGGACGGGCCATCAGCACCCGGTTGACCACATTGCGGATGCCATGAATTCCGCGCACGACGTCACAAAGATCAATCTCATCTTCGTTCGATTCCAGGAATCCTTCCAGGCAGACCGAATCATGAGCACACTGATGAACCTGTAAACGCGTGAAACGGAGTGATGGATGTGACTGCAAACAGTGGACGACCGCTCGCTCGATTTCGTGAGCACCAACCATGTTTGCCGATCCCGCAGGAGCATCAGCCGATGGCAGAGAATTGGACCTGGAATCACTGGGAAGTGGGACAGATTGGCTCATACGGATCATCCTTGTCAAAGTGAAAACTCTGAAATGACTCCATTCAGACCGTAACTCACTTTATCCACCAATCTGAATTTGGCGAGAAAATTCCAGCGGGAGAGGCGTTTTTCGACTGAATTGTTGTCTCTGTCAGCATTGCCTTTTCTCGCGTTCGAATTGGATCCTCACGGAGCCACGGAGACGCAGGGACGAAAAAGTCATCGCTTTGAACTTGCTCTCATCACCTCTGTGTCTCCGCGTCTCCGTGAGAGATCAATTTCTTGAGTCGCGACCACTTTCCCTATATTCAATTGCCCATGTGTGAACGTCATTGCGAGTTGGCGTTCTCGCGATCGAATTGGGATCTCACAGAGCCGCGGAGACGGAAAAGTGATTGCCTTGAATTCGCTCTCATAACCTCCGTGTCTCTGCGACTCCGTGAGAGATCAATTCTTGGCGGAAGGTTGATGGCGCCTGCGAGGGAAACAAGTAAAGGTCCCCACGGCAGTTCGTCGTCCGTCGAAAATGTCCTAATTCCATTTGCCCATGGCAGCCGATCTGGCTAGACTAGCCAGTTGCATGCGTGAACGTCAATGCGTTTGATGATTGAGTCGGCACTGCCAGGCGCTGGCGTTGTCACTCGATTTTCGACGAAACGGGCCAACGGAGAAGCGGCATGTTGAGTTTGCTGGGACCGGGATTTCGGACTGCTCAGGGAGTGAGTCGCCGCGAGATGATTCGGATCGGGGGGCTGTCGATGGGGGGCGTTGGCCTGAACCATCTGCTCTCTCAGCCCGCGAGTGCCGCATCCGCAACATCGTCACATGGCCCGGGGTTCGGTCGTGCCAAGCGAGCGATCGTCCTGTATCTCTCGGGGGGACACCCTCAACATGACATGTTTGACCCCAAACCCGACGCACCAGCAGAAATTCGGGGCGAGTTTGGGACGATCGAAACGTCAGTTCCGACACTTCGATTCGGCGAGCACTGCCCGCTATCAGCCAAGCTGATGAACCAGATGGCTCTCGTCCGGTCCATGAATCACACCCATAATGACCATGGACGTGGTTCGTATTGGATGTTTACGGGCTACATGTATCCAGGATCAGTTCCTGACGTTAACTCCATGTCACGTCAGGACATGCCTCACATGGGTTCGTGCCTGGCGAAGATTGCTCCAGGTTCCGGGCCGATGTTTCCATTCATTATTGTCCCCCACCGGATGGACGTCGCAGGTGGGCGCCGAGCGGGACAATTTGCGGGGATGTTGGGGCCAAAATTCGATCCCATGTTGACGGGCGGAAATCCCAACGAAGACAATTTCCGCCTCGATCATATTCCGCTGGTTCCGAACGAAGACCCGGGCGTCATTCGGCGGCGATTGGGGCTGGTCGATCAATTGAATCAGCAGGTCGATTACCTGCGTGACCAGGCGTTGTCGCAATCTCTGAAGGACAATCAGGTTAAGGCGCTGGACGTTGTCGGTTCGGAAGCGGTTCGTAAAGCCGTGGATCTCTCGGTTGTGGATTCGGTTGTCCGCGAGAAATATGGACGTAACCTATTTGGTCAATCTGTGTTACTGGGACGCCGACTGCTTCAGGCCGGGACCCGGCTGGTTCAGTGTAACTGGCAACGAGCTCAGGGAAAGAACGGATTTGCGTGGGATACGCACTGGAACAACTTCTCGGCACTCAAGGAAGAACTGATTCCGGCCTTCGATCAGGCGTTTTACGCACTGATGACGGATCTGGCTCAGACGGGTGAACTTGCGGAGACGTTAGTCGTGGTGGCGTCTGAGTTTGGGCGTTCCCCGAAGGTGACATTAAAGAACGGCGGACGCGAGCACTGGCCGGAATTGTATAACGTGCTGCTGGCAGGTGCTGGAATTCAAGGAGGCCAAGTTTACGGGGCTTCCGATCGGCTGGGAGCTTATCCCGCGGAAAATCCCGTCGGCCCGGCAGACTTTGTGGCCACAATTTATCACATGCTGGGGATCGATCCTCACACCGAATTGCGTGATCCGCAAGATCGGCCGTTCCAACTGACCAAAGGGAATCCATTCCCGCTGCAGATGACCTGAGACTGATTTTTGAATTTGGGAAAATCGTCGTAACCTGCGGTGTGGACTGATCAATAGACTGTTGGCGTGGTGTCAATGTTCCTGTTGGGAACGGAGATCTTCCTCGCAGGTTGTTCCTGATTCGAAAGGAGTGACGAGTGAAGCACTGGCTTCCCGCAACAAGTTTTCTGGTCGGCATGGCATCGTTGATTTCATGTGCCTCGGCCAATGATCTGGATGTGATTGTCACCCGCGCGAGTGCGAAAGCAGCGGCCGAGCGGAAGATTGAGCCGATGCCGCTCGTTGATGATTCCGTCTTCCTGCGTCGCATCTATGTCGACCTGATCGGGCGCATTCCCACCGATGCGGAAGTGCGTGACTTTGCAACCCGACCCGCCAAGGGGCGACGGGAACAACTGGTTGAAGAGTTGCTGAAAGACGATCGCTTTTCGGATCGCTGGACAATCTTCTTTGCCGACATGCTGCGACTCCGCTCGCAAGCCAGCGGCGGGCAGGCCTTGATCGCTTATGTGCACAACGCCGTGAAAACGGGGATGCCATACGACGAACTTTGTCGCCGCCTGATTTACACAAACGGCAAGGCGGGGCGGATTCCCGAAGTTGGATTCATCCTGGGTGACGATGCCGATCCGCTGGCAATGGCCAGCGTGACTTCACAAGTCTTCCTGGGGGTTCGGATCGGCTGTGCTCAATGTCATGACCATCCGTTTGATGTCTGGAAGCGTCGCGACTTTTACGATATGGCTGCCTTCTATGGCAAGACTCGCCGGTTTGAGAGTCAGTTGACGAAAATCATCTACGCCACAGAAGCCGATCAGACCACGATCATGTGGCCACCGGAAGGGGTTGGGCCTGCAGAAGAGCGAAAGCCGATCGCTCCCCGGTTCCCATTCCCGATTGACGAATCGAAAGATACTCCAGGTTACATCAAGCGTCTGGCTGCTGTTCGGCAGGCCAAGATTGCCGCGATCCCTGTTGCCAAGGGGCCGACAGTCGACGATCTGCTCGAAAGCACTTCCGACAAAGTGGCCAAGGCGACTACGGGTAAGCTGGCGGAAGAACTCGCCACGGCTGATGCCAAGAAAGACATCCGGAAGATCGATGTTCAGAAGGGGCTGTACAAGCCCAGCGAATTGCGTGAGCAGCTTGCTCAAAGCGTCACTGACCCTCGCAATCGCTACTTCTCGCGAGCTCTCGTGAATCGAGTCTGGAAGACCTTGATCGGACGCGGCTTTGTTGAACCTGTCGATGACTTCCGGGCTGACAATCCTGCGGCCCTGCCAGAAGCTCTCGATTATCTGGCGGATGAATTTGTTGCGAGCGACTATGACCTGCGAACACTCGTTCGCCTGATTGTGAGCAGCGAAGCGTATCAGCGAGCTCATTGTCCGACCGATATTGACGAGCCGACTCGCGTCATGATGGAGACTCAACTTCTGGCAACACCCGTTCGCCGGATGATTGCCGAAGCAATGTACGATAGCATCGTCACCGCGGGGCATCTGTTTGAACCAAAGCACAGCCCCGGTAAGAACGAGCGAACGATTCGAGAAATCGTGCGAGTTCCCAAGGGTGGAAAGCCGGGTGAGATCTCGCAACCCGTCAGTCTCGCTGCGGCCAACAAAGGCCCCGCGATGATGGCAGGTGCGGGTGGTCCTGCGATGGCGGCCGCAACAGGTTATGCGCTGGAAGATGCCATCGAACTCGACTTCAACTCAATCCTTAAAGAGCAAGGCGAAGAGGAAGTTGAACTCGACGAAATGAAAGCCATGTCGAAGGAGGAACTCGAAGCTCAGCGCATGGTGCAGCAGCGGATGATGCGAAGTTCGACCGAGTATGAAGATAAGATTGTCACGCGGGTTGTTGACGAAAACCCTGTCTTTAACAGCTCGTTGCGAATGCAGTCACCTGCACCCGAAGGGCATTTCCTGCGAATCTTCGGACAGCCAAATCGTTCGGATCTGGGTGATCTGCGGGACGACAGCGCTTCCATGCGTCAGGCCCTGATGATGCTCAATGGTCGCGTCACTCACGAGGCGGCTCGTGTCGGAGATCTCGAGCCGATGTACCGGTTGCTGACGGGCAAGGCCGTCAATGTCGAGAAAGCTGTTCAACTGGCGTACATGGAAATCCTGACCCGTCAGCCGTCCAGCGAAGAAATCAACGATGCCAGGCAGATCATTGGCGATGCTGCGACTCCGGTCGACGGCATGGCTGACCTGCGATGGATTCTGATGAACTGCAACGAATTCCGGTTCCTTCCGTAAGTCACTTGTTGAGCTTTCATTTGAAAGCGAACTGGCAATCCGCCAGCGAACATAAACCAACAGAATCTTCAAACACATATCCCCAATACCGAAAGGGAGTCTCCATGTTGAATTCCGGTTGTCTCGATTATCGCCTGTCTCGTCGTTCCGCTCTTGCTGCCGGCGGTGCCACACTGCTGGGAATGAGTGTCAAAGGTTTACTGGCAGCGACAGGGAAAGATCACGCGGCGAAGGCCGAACATGTGATCCTGTTCTGGAACGGCGGCGGGATGTCCCATATCGACACCTGGGATCCGAAGCCCGGTCGTCCGACTGGCGGTGAGCTTGCTGCTATCAAGACCAGCGCTCCTGGCGTCGAAATCTCGGAAATTTTCCCGACTCTTGCCGAACAGATGCACCACTGTGCATTGATTCGTTCGATTGCGGGGACACAAGGGGATCACGGTCGCGCAACGCACCATGTTCAAACCAGCTACCTCCCGTTCCCGAACCTGGTTTATCCCGGCATCGGATCGGTCGTCAGCCATGAACTGCCTAACATGGGGGATCTTCCTGCCTACATCAGCATCAGCGGTCAGGCACCGCGAGCGGGTTACCTGGGTCAGAAGTGCGAAGCCTATTACGTTTCGAATCCTGGCGACAAAGACCCGTACCTCGCCTTCCCCGAAGGGATCGCAGAAGTGCGTGGTAACAAGCGACTGGAAGCCCTGGCCCGCTACAACCAGCGGTTCACCGGCAAGAGCACCGACCAGCGATTGAAGGCGACCGAGACATCGATCGAAGAAGCTGTCGACCTGATGCGAAGCCCTGCTCTGGAAGCGTTTGAATTCTCCAAGGTCTCGCCGAAGACTGTCGCTCGCTATGGCAATACCCCGTTCGGGCGAGGTGCACTGCTTGCCAAGCGGTTGGTTGAAAAGGGCGTTCGCTTCGTCCAGATTAATCGTGGCGGCTACGACACTCACTCGATGAATTTCCCGGCCATGCGAGATCATGGCGAAGTGATGGACCCCGCAATGGCTTCGCTGATCAGCGATCTTGCCGAAACCGGGATGCTCGAAAAGACCTTGGTCATCATGCTGAGTGAATTCGGCCGGACCCCCAAGATCAACAAGGATGCAGGTCGTGATCACTGGGCCTCGGTCTTCAGTTGCTTCCTGGCCGGTGGTGGAATCAAGGGTGGAACAGTTATCGGTTCGTCCGACGAAGACGGTGCCGAAGCCAAGGACAATCCAGTCAAGGTTCAGGATATCCACGGCACGATCTGCCATGCTCTCGGGATCGACCCGAACAAGGAAGTGATGACTCCGTTGTCACGTCCGATGAAGCTCGTCGATCAAGGGGCCCCGATTGCCGGACTGTTTGCCTGATCGGAATCGAAGGGACAGATACCACTGTCTGGTAGATACCACAGCCTGCTGTCTGTCCCTTTGTTGTCTTGGCTGGCAGGCCGCGGCGTTTGCCAGCGAAGTGAATGTCATGTGTTGAATGTTACTCGGGCTTTGCAGAACGAAGCTCTAGTGGAACGTATGGAATGATGCGTTCAATCTGCACTCTGGAGAGTGCAGGAAGTCAGCGGATTTGGATGTCCGCTGCGGCCATGGGACTCTCTCCACTCCATCGGCCACCTTTCATTGGCGGAAACGTTGCGCTGGGACGCGTGCGGTTCTTGGGTGATGCAGATGCTGCTCCCGCACAAACCGTTTCACATAATGGACGCAATGAAGATTGATGCAATGAAAATTGATAATCGTGCCGTGGCACGTGCAGGCAGGGCGTGACCAGTGCTGTGTGTTGAACCACACTGATCCTGCGTCAACAATTAATGCCGAGTGTGAATCAGGGTTGCAATCGCCTCCTATGCTTTCGTAGCTTGGTTCGGCAAGATGATTCACTGCGACACGAATGAGAATACATGGTTGTGGCGCGGGAAGGATCGTTCCTCACCAGACTTTGAAATGAGAGCCCTGATGGACATGCTGGCAAGATGCCAATCCCACAAGCTTCCCTGATTGACGACAACGACGATAACACGTGGATGTGAACGCCGCTGAAATTGAGGTCGACTTCGAATGCACAAATACTTAATTGCCGGACTACTGCTTGTTGCCTGTCAGCCACTCATGGCGCAGCAACCTCCCGCTGCGGAAGAGGGTGGTGCCGTGCGAGGTTCGATTGTGGAGGATCGAGCGGCCAAGAAGTTGCTCGAAGCTGGCGATGCCCGCCTCGACGCCAACGAAGCGACGAAAGCGGTTGAGATCTGGAAGTCAGTTATCGAACGCTATCCGCGCAGTCGACACCGGTTCGATGCTCACCTTCGTCTGGGGAATTACTTCCTGGATCGTGAACGAGTCTACGATCGAGCCCGCGTTCACTTCGAAGCCGCCGCCGCTGAAGAAAACTCCAGCGAAGACCAGCGAGCCGAAGCGACTCTGAAGCTCGGGATCTGCTTCTACCATGCTCGGAATTTCGGGAAGTCGTTTCAGGTCATGCGTGACGTGATCGAAAAGTTCCCTGTCAGCTCACAAGTCAACGAAGCGTACTACTATATTGGCCTGGGACACTTCCAACTGGGGCATTACAGCCGCGCCATCCAGGCCCTCGAAAAGGTCGGCACGACGTTCTCGGGTGAACCTGGCAAAGGAGAAAAGCTCGAAGCTGGTAAGCGTCTGTTTGTTCGCATCGAAGACGCTGACCTCGCGGTTCTTGATCCGAACCAGTCTGTAAAAGTCACCTGCCGAGCCACCAGTGGTGACGAAGAGACTGTTGCCTGCTTCCCCGTCGGTCGCAACGTCCGGCTGGCGATTGGTTCCGTTCCGACGCATCTCGGCAAACCAGTTGCGAACAATGGGACTCTCGAAGTCCACGGTGGTGATAAGGTTCAAGTGACTTATACCGATGAGCACACCGCCGACAAGAAAGTCGACATCAAGGTTCTGAAGGAAGTGACTGTTGTTGGAACTGCCATGGTTGCGGTCACCGATGGAGCCTTCCTGGAAACCGTCAACGGAGCCGTCCTTGGAAAAGGTGTGAACCTGCGAGTGATCGATGCCGATGGCGACAAGTCCGATGCCGCCGACAAGATTGGCGCTGAAGTTCACGTCTATCGATTGAAGTCGGACGAGGAACTCGAAGCCGAAGCAATCGCCTTGGCGAAGCTTCCCGCCGACGGTGCAAATGCCCCCAAGACAGGAGTCATACTTGGCAAGAACGGACTCCCTGAAGTCGAACCGTGGAAGGTTGTCGATACGGTGAAAATTACGTTGACGGAAACAAAACCCAGAACTGCCGTCAGCGATCGACCCGCCGCAGCAAAATCGGATGGAGACGCGGTTGGTGGTGCCGATCCCAAACCTGCAGCAACCGCGACAACAGGTCCCGCTCCGTCGACGACCGCTGAACAGGACACCAGCATTCACTCAGGAGTGTTCAATGCCACAGTGTCACTGATCAAGACAGACAAGATCGTTCCCAACGATGACGTCCTGCAGGCTCTTCCCTCGGACGAAATCCGCCTTGTCTACCTCGACGAAGTTCATTCACGTGATGGAACTCGTCAGGTCCAGGCTGTGGCGCGATGTCTTGAAGGAAATATCGGTGGCGTGCGAGTCACCAAGGCGGAAATCTCGGATCAGGAACTGCGTATTCAGACGCAATTGCGGACGGCCGATGCCTTGACCCAGATCGCCAACCGTTACAAGGAATTCGGTCTGCACGCCAAAGCCAACGAAAAGTACGCACAGGCCCTGGCCGTCTGTGAAGAAGTCGCTGACGAAGCCCGCAAGTTGCGAGGCAGCTTGCTCGAACAGCTTTATGTCCAGTTGTGGAACATCTACTTCGCGATGGACAAGCTGGAGCTTTCCGCCGCAATGTGCGAACGGCTGCAGGCAGAATTCCCGAACAGCGGATTCGTCGACGATGCTCTGCTGCGACTGGCCGAAGTGGCTCGCAAGCAAGGGAATCTCGAACGCGCCATCGGGGTCTACAGCCGACTGGTTGGCATGCAGACCAGCCAGCTTCGCGGCGAAGCACAATTCGGGGTCGCCGAATGTTATGAGACCATGGCCACCAAGGCTCAGGGTGAAGCTGCAGCACAACTGCGAGACCGCGCCTTTCAGGAATTCAAACGTGTCTACGATCAGTTTCCAGAGAGTGGACGCGTCGGTGAAGCGGTCGCCAAGATGGCGAACTACTACTACATCCAGAAGGACTACGCGCGAGCGATCGACACATTTGAAACGGTCCTCAACAATCAGCCTGATGCGAAGTTCCTGGATGTCATCCTGTTCAACTATGGGCGTTGCCTGTTCCGCATGGATCGTAAGGCAGAAGCTCAACGTCGCTTTGAACAGTTGATCAGCGAATTCCCCGAGAGTCCTCTGGCCGCAGACGCCAAGAAGATCTCGGATGCCTTGGCCAAGTCCGCTAAGTAAGCCACAACATCCGTCCTGCTGATGAACTCCTGCCTGTTGAAAACCAACCCGAGATCATTCGGAATAACGACTATGAAACGACTTCCGCTGCTGGTCGCCTTGCTGGCTGTTCACTTTTCGATGGACCTTTCGTGCTTGACGGCGAATGCTCAAGAAGCGGCCGTTCAGGATGAAGTCGGCAAGCAGGCCGCCCTGATGGAAGCGGAACTTGGCAAGTTCAAGGATTCGACGCCAGAGGCGGCCGAGCTGATGGTCAAACTGGCAGACCTCTATTACAAGGATGCCAGACTGTTCGGCCTCGTCCGAGTCGCCCAGCAGTTCGTCTCATCACATCCGACAGATGCTCGGCATCGCGCGATGATGCTCAAGCTGATCGATGCGCAGGAAGGCCTGTCTCGTAACAAAGACCTTTCGGCAACGATCCGGCAGTTCATTAGCCGCTATCCAACGGCTCCTGAATGTCCGGCCCTTGAGATTCGACTCGCCGATTCGCTGCAGCAACAGGAAGAGCGACAACGAGCGGCCGAAGCATGTCGAGCCGTCTGGCAGCGTCAGGGAGCGAATGAGATCGGACGCAAGTATGCCGTCCTTGCGATGAACCTGTTCAGCGGACTCAATTCCCTCGAAGGAATCACCGAAGCTGCCACAATCGGTGAACAGATGGTCGATCGCCTGCCAGCCGGTGAATTCACGCGGCAAGTGGGGGCTCAAGCCTTTTACGAATACCGTCGCATCGGACTCTGGGCCAAGAGCAGTGCGTTGGGAATCAAGCTGTTCCAGAAGGGGATCGTTGGCGATGCAGAATCTCAGCGAGCACTGCATGTCGCAATTGCCGAGAATCATGGGAACATTGGCCAGCAGGCGAATGCCGCACAAAGCCTTCAACAGGCGCGAGCCATCCGAGATGATCAGTATGTTCATTACTATCTGATCTACCGACTGTATCACGCCGCGGCGAAGCCGAATGAACTCGAACCGATCGTTAATCAGTATCTGCAGAAGTACCCGCAACGGGCAGATCGCTTCTACGGAGTCAGCTGCCTCGCGATGTCGTGCATTGCCAACGGCGAAAAACCACGTGCACTGGCCTTCCTGAAGTCTGTTCTTGCGGAAGATCCTGTCACCAACAGCAATGCTCAGGTCTTCGTCCGTGAAAACGGAGTCGAGCCACCGCAATTGGCCGATACCGAGCAGCATCTGTTGCAGGCCATCGTGGCGAACAAGCCTGGCGTCTATTACCTGCGATATGCCTTAGCGTTTGACCTTTATCGTGACCGAACCAAGGATCTGGCAAAAGCAAAAGCGGTTGTTCGTGATCTGATTTCGAAGTCGCCCAGCAATGATGGTTACACCACGAACTCGGTTGACTGGCTGCTTTATTCCAGCACGGACGACAATGAATTTCGGAATGACCTGAACCTGATCCTGGCGGCACGACGCCAGCATGCTCATCTCGGAGCCCTGCGAGATGCCGTGAAGAACTGGGTCGCCAACGCCCGTCAGAACAAGGACTATGCCGCCCGAGCCAACATCGCGGCACAGGAACTCGCGAAGTCGAACGCAGACCCGATCATCGCGGCCTGGACGGCCCAGGTCGGTAACCAGCATGCCCCCGGCGAAGCGATCCGCGATCAACTGCTGCAGCCCGCAACGTTCAATGCGATGACGGATGATGCCGCTCGAATGCTGCTGCAGACTCAGTCCGAATGGTTCCGCCATTACTCACCCGGCAACAAACGGGGTGAGAACATGCGCATCTACCGCCAGTACGCAGCCAAGTTCCCGCTCGATTTCCAGGCTGCTCTCTGGTGGCTTGAATCAACAACCGATTACGGCAAGCCGGAAGATTGTAAACCAGCCGCTCAGCACGTTCTGAAATTCGTCCCCGAACGATCACTCGGGGATGACTGGCGGCGACTGATGATTGCCGCCGACCGGAACAACGATCCTGCGATGGCGCGAGCCGTCTGGAACTGGATGCAGCAGGCTCAACAGAAGTTTGGCGACGATCCTCTATACGCCAGCACGATCGGTGACGGTCTGCTGAAACTGGGGATGGAACAGGAAGCTGTTCAGCACTGGACGAAGTACATGACGTTGAACCGTCAGAATCCTGAGTCTCGTGAGTGTGCGGCGCGGTTGCTGGCCCGGATCAAGGAACCACCTCAGCGGATCGCCTTCATTCAGGAAATGCGTCGCCATGACACCGACCTGCACGGACGCTATGCCCAGTGGCAGGCCGACGAATATCTGAAGCTCAACGACATTGGCAGCTTCGAGCAAGTGCTGAAAGAGACTCGCACACGTCAGAACGAACGACCTTTCCGCTACGGTGACTTTGAAATCCATTCCATCGGTACGTGGCTGGATACAGTCCGAGCCAACACGATGCTGACTCCAGAAATCAAGAATCGTTATATCGTCGCGATTCGCGATTTTCAGATTCAGCCCGCTGCCACTGCCGCGGAACTGGCACTGCTGGAACTGCAGCCGATTGATCCCAACGCCAAGATGCAACGTCTGATGCTGTTGCAGCGTTCGACTCGAACCGTCGGGAATGAATACTACGACTGGGACCGCATCACGCCGTTTGCCCAGAGTGCCGTTGGTCGAAAAGATTTCGTCGCAGCTGCCGTGCTGACGACCGGGATGCTGGCGAATATCCCCAATGTCGATCCCGGCCGGAAGAAGGTCATTCGTGATCTGGCAACGCAATCGCTGGCCCGTATGGGTGGGGTCGGTCTGACGATCGACGATTCCAGTCCACTCGCTCCCCTGCTGCAGGCCGCGATGTACTATCGGCTGGGTGACGAGCGCATGGCGTTCGACGCCTATCTGGCAAACAAAGCCTTGTTCAACGAAAACCGCAACCAGCTTCCTCCAGACTTGCTGATGTTCATCTGTGAGCGATTGATTGCTTCCGGAACGGATGCGGATCATGACTACGTGGAAGAGGTTCTGCGAGGCTGGCTGGTCGCGTTCAGTGAATCAATGCAGCAGGAAGATTCGGTCAAGGCACGGATGCAACTGCTGCTCGCCAAGAACTTCTTCAAGGCCCGCCGCTACGACGTTGCCCGGTCCGAATACACGACCGTCGTGAACCGTTATCAAAATTCTGCCCAGGCAACAGAAGCCGAATTCGGTATCGGTGAAACATTCCTGGCCCAGAAGGTCTACGACCAGGCTGAGCAGGTCTTCGAAAAGCTCGCCCGCAGTGCCGAGATCGATGTTGTCGTACGAGCAGAATTCCTGCGAGGGGTGCTGGCGTTTCGACGTGGTGATCGCGATGAAGCACGCGAGATCCTGCGGAGTGTGCTGGAACGAGTCCCCAATGTTGAACTCGCTAACCAGGCTCTGTTCAACCTGTCCGAAGTCTACGGGGCTGAAGAACGTTACATCGACCAATTGAACTTGCTTCGCACAGTCGGTCGACTTGGCCGGACCAGCAAGCGCCGACATGTCCCCAACACCCCATTGTCAATCGTGGTGCACGATAGCGATCTGGGGATCAGCCGCGGGCACAACCGGATTCCTGTCCGAGTCACCACCATTCCGGGTGGTGATTCTGAAATGATTTTCCTTGTCGGTTCCGGCGCTGGGAAAGGCTTGTTCCGCGCTGATCTGGAAACCCGACTGGGACAGGCAACGAAGGATGATCACGTTCTGCAACTGACGGGCAAGGACATCATCAAGTGTGACTATCCCGATGAATTCAAAGCCGAGTTTAAAAACGTGCCACTGTCAGATGTGGAAATCCGAGTTGCTGCCGATGCCAAGTTTGAAGTCGCCAGCAGCAAGATCGAAGATGTCAAACAAGAGACACTCAGCCAGGAACTCGAACGCGAAGCAAACCGCACGGGGGATCGTCGTGTGTCTCAGGTTCGCCCGGCGAACCAGATCAAGCCGGGAAACCCCATCTACATCCGCGTGAAAGATGGCGACCGGGACCTGACCGGCGATGTCGATCATGTCGTCGTCAAACTGACCGCCGACAGCGGTGACCAGATTCAAATGACACTGGCCGAAACGGGTGCACATACCGGGATCTTCGAAGCGGTGGCCAAGACAGGGGACCTGCCTGCAGGCGCTCTGGCCAGCGATACCGCAATTGACCACAGCCCGCTGATGTCGATCGATCGTGATCCAAAATCGTTCTGGATGAGCGAACCTGATGGAGCCACCCCGAAGTGGTTGACCGTCGATATGAAGGATCTGCTGGCGACCGCTCGTGTCAAGATTACGACTCCTGATCCAACCAAGCATGCGCCGGTTCGCGGTGACTTGCTCGGCAGCCAGGATGGCGAATTCTGGTTCCGCATCGCCGGCCACCCCGAACGAGAAACCGCGGCCCCGCTCGGTGGCGAATTCGCTCAGATGACTCGCAAGGTCTACGCGGGAAATCACACGGGCTTCACCGTCTGGGACCAGGTCGTCAATCTCTCCAAGAACGCCAAGCCGTTTGAAACGGCCCCCGCAGAGAACATTCAATGGCAACGCCCTGCCGACAGTGAAGATTTGGCTCAGCCCTTCGCAGTGATCTGGCAAGGGAAATTCGTTCAGCCCAAAAGCGGTGCTGTTCGGATTCAGGTCAATGGCAACAAGACCGCATTGCTGGTCAATGGCGTGCTGGAAATGCCAGTCGGAGCCGGTGGCCGCAGTGTTGATCTCTGGTTGAATGCCGGGACTCACGAATTGGGGATTTTCGCAGCATCTCCGGCTGGCAATCAGCCTGTGGATGCCAAGCTGGCCCGAGCGAGTTTGACGACTCAGGAAGTGCCGCTGGTTCCGTTCCGTTCGGTTGATTTCGACGTGACCAATCCTGTTGCGGAAAAATCCGGCACACAACTGGAAGCACAAGCTCCGCCTGTCCCACTGCTGCTGAAAGACGCCAAGTTCACGAAGAAGACAGAGCAATTCGGGATTCACAAGGTGGGCGACTTCGAAACGATTGGAGCCTGGCAATCGAACGACGATGTCGTGCAATGGGAGTTCGAAGTTCCTCAACCCGGCCCCTACGAAGTCTGGTTCGAAATGTCGCACGAAGGGGAAGGTGGTCGATTCCGGACCGACGTCGGCGACAAGCAACTGGAAACCAAAGTCCAGAACACCGGGGGCTGGAACAACTATCGCAAGATTCGCGTCGGAACTGTCCTGATCGCTCAGGCGGGGAAGAGCACATTGGCAGTCCGTCCGCTGGAAATTGGCGGAGCAGGCTTGATGGGCCTGCGCGATGTTTCACTGAAACTGGCGACCGGCCCCAGCGTTGTTTTCGATTCCGGCTCGTGGGAGTTCCGGTTCCCGAAATACGATCTGCGGTATGTGAAGTTCAATTGCCACGAGTATTCCGGTGAAGCCGTCGCCATCAGCAATGTCGAAATCAGTGGTGACAAGCCCACCGATCTCTATATCCCCACGAAGGAAGACGTGCTGGCACTCGCAGCCAACGATACGCTCGAAATCGCGGGTGGCGACAACGTCACAGCGAACTACACCGACGAAGTGACGCTGAATGATCAGGCGGGGAGTCAATTGCTCGTCGCAAGATTGCAGGCGACGTACTTCAACGCCAGCACTCGCGCCATCAGCTACGACTTCGAGAAAAACAACGGCGGTGCGGTCTTCACCGTCCGCAAGGAACAGAAACGTATCGATCCGGGTGAGCGAATCGTTGTCGAAATCATCGACTACGATGAAGACCGCACCGATCAGAAAGACACGATTCCGTTCCAGGTGGTCGTCAACGATGGTGAACCGGTTTCATTGGTCGCAACAGAGACCGAAGCCAACACGGGGATCTTCACCAAGGAAATCGATACCGCAGCCAAGACCGAAAAGGACAAGATCCTCGT
>CAIWEX010001299.1 GCA_903911795.1 uncultured Schlesneria sp. | reverse complement strand
GGAATCATGGCTTTTGTGCCGCCGAACGACTCGCGGATGGCATCCTGGAATTGCGTGTATTCCAAGTGATTCGCCGTGCCATTCATGGATGCAACCCCAGCAATTAACTCTGGATGAATGGCGGCGAAGGTCAGTGCTGATGATCCTCCCATGGAACCACCTGTCAGGAAAACTCGACCGACCGTATGTTGTTTCTTCAGGTCTGCGATGATCTGAACCAGATCCGCTTCCGCACGAGGCCCCATCCAGGAAGTTCGAGCACGGTAATCAGGCGAAATAAAGATCATGCGATGTTTCGCAGCGGCATCGCGAGCCGATTTGCATTCCCCCCGTCCTTCCTTGATGTATTGCCAGCGATCAGAACCGTGTCCATGCAGAGCGATCAGTACGTCAAGTTTCGCATCACGAGAATACTCTGCAGGCAGAATCCGCACGTAGCGCTGCTGGGTCTGATCACTGTCGGCAGTAAAAACGATGTCTTCCGGTGTCGGCTCGGCAGCGGAAACGTATCGAGCGGCGACGACAATCGCCAGCAATCCCATGATGAACGAGGAACGGATCGACATCGCTGGCTTCTCGATGATTGATTGGTTTTACAGTTCGGAAATGTTCGGTGACGAACTGCGACAGTGCTACGATACAACGGGGTTGTTCAGGATCTCGTGAACGACTTTGACATCATCTGTCGGGCCGATCAGGCGTTCATTGAGACCGTTGTGCAGATACGAAAGTGATTGTGGGTTCAGCCCCAGCAGATGCAGCAGTGTGGCATGGAAGTTACGGATATGGACAGGATTTTCAGCAGCTCGCAGTCCGACGGCATCGGTTGCTCCGTAGGACATGCCACCTTTGACGCCACCTCCCGCCAACCAGAGCGAATAACCCCACGGATTGTGATCGCGACCGGTCCCCTGTTCGCTCATCGGCATCCGGCCAAACTCTCCTCCCCAGATGATTAGTGTGTCGTCCCATAGCCCGCGTCGTTTGAGGTCGGCCAAGAGCGCGGCGACGGGCTTATCAGTTGCTCGGCACATCTGGGTATGGTTCTTCATCACATCGTTGTGAGCGTCCCAGCCATTGGTATCACCGGAATAAACCTGAACGAAGCGAACCCCACGCTCGATCATCCGTCGAGCCAGCAGGCAGCGCCGTCCAAAGTCTTGAGTCTCTTTCTGGTCCAGTCCGTAAAGCGACTGAGTCTCGGCCGTTTCACCAGAAAGATCGACGAGTGCCGGCGCTGCCGATTGCATCCGATAGGCGAGTTCGTACGCTCGCAGTCGAGCAGACAATTCGTCGTCGTGATCACGAGCCTCCAGGTGATCGCGATTCAATTGCTGGATCAGATCGAGCGTCGATCGCTGTTGCCTCGGGCTGATTTGCGATTGCGGGCGCAGGTGCAGAATCGGCTGCGCACCGGGTCGCATGGTCACTCCCTGATAGTTTGTCGGCAGATAGCCGCAACCCCAGGCAGGTGGCCCCCCTTTGACGCCTCCGCCCGGATCAGGAAGCACTACGAACGCGGGGAGATCCTGATTCTCGGTCCCCAGTCCGTACGAAACCCAGCTTCCAACGCTCGGCCGTCCCATCAGAATGCTGCCGGTGTTCATCTGATACACCGACTGCGGATGGTTGACGCTGTCCCCATGCATGCTGCGAATGACACATAGGTCGTCGGCATGCCGGGCAATTTCAGGAAGGAACTCGCTGACCTCCAACCCCGACTCGCCCCGCGGCAGGAACGGCATCAGAGGTTTCAATAACGGATTCTCGGCAACCTTGCGGCGAGTCATCACCGCGCCAAAGCTTTCGGGCAATGGCTTTCCTGCCAGGCGAATCAAATCGGGCTTGGGGTCAAACAGATCGACATGACTGGGCCCCCCATGCATGAACAGCCAGATGACACGTTTGACGCGAGGTGAAAAGTGCGGTGCGGGGTTCTTGTCTGACGCTGCGAAATTTTCCGCAGCCTGGCCGACGGGATTGTCGGCCAGTAGCGATGCAAAGGCGACCATGCCGAACCCGCCACCTGCCTGAGACAGGAATGATCGCCGGGATGCTGGCATCGCGGCGACTGTGGCGGGTTGGTGTGCCATGGATCTCTCCTTCGATCAATCTGCCAGTGCCTGAGCCAGATCGGCGATCAGGTCATCAGGATGTTCGATCCCGACAGAGACTCGCAGGGTCTTTGCGGTGATACCCGCCTCACGCCGTGCCGCCTCGTTCATCGAAGCATGACTCATTGTATCCGGGTACTCGATCAACGATTCGACGCCGCCGAGTGATTCGGCCAGTTGGAACATCTTTAGCTTGGCCAGGACCTTTTCGACGGCTGGACGGCCACCCTTCAGATCAAAGCTGAGCATCGCTCCGAAACCGCGCTGCTGACGCTTGGCCAGTTCATGTTGCGGGTGATCCGCAAGCCCGGGATAATAGACATGCTCCACGTTGGCGTGAGAATTCAGGAAGTTGGCAACCGCCATGGCACCGCGCTGGTGTGCTTCCATGCGCGGTCCCAGAGTCTTCACACCGCGCAGGACCAGCCAGGCGTCGAAGGGGGAACAGGCCAGACCAAGGGCATTGACCAGATAGCTGATTCGTTCAGCATGTTCCTTGTGACGTGTGATGACACAGCCACCAACGACATCGGAATGTCCGTTGAGGTACTTCGTCGTCGAATGGACAACGATATCGCATCCCTGTTCAAACGGACGCTGCAGATACGGCGACAGGAACGTATTGTCAGCGATGCTGATGGCACCACCCGCACGTGCGACATCGCAGATGGCCTTGATATCGACGATGTTGAGCAACGGGTTACTGGGGGTTTCGATCCAGACACACTTCGTGGCAGGGGTCATGGCGCGACGGACATTCTCGGGGTCACCCATGCGAACGAATGAAAAGTCGATTCCCATCTTGCGGAAGACGGCGTCGAACAGGCGATAGGTTCCACCATAGATGTCGTGTCCGGCGATGACATGGTCGCCCGGTTGGAACATGTGCATTGTGGCGGCAATGGCTGACATACCGGTACAGGTGGCTCGACAGTCGATCCCGCCTTCAAGAGCGGCGAGGTTTTCTTCGAGGGCTTTGCGGGTCGGGTTACCACTGCGGGTGTAATCGAACCCACGGTTGGAATTCAGATCGTCCCAGCGAAAGGTGGAGGACGGATAAATCGGGGTCGTCGCGCTCAGGTACGCCGAGTCCTTGTCGACTCCGACGTGAACGCACCGAGTTTCAAACTGCATGGCAAAAAGTCCTTGGTCAAAATGATCGGAAACTGCGACCTACAATCCTAACGACAGTCAGTCCGGCAACCAATAGTCATGGCTGAGAACCGCAAACAGTGCACGGCTGCAACTTAACCTGTTTTTCTGCAGCAGGTTACGAATCAGCACAGAGCGCGTCTGTGCCGCTTCCAAATTGGTCAATCGTCTGGGATTGAGGAAGTTAACGCAGAGTCGCAAAGGTGCAGAGACGTCGCGCTCGCCCCCAAATCTGAACCTGAAACCGGACGCTTACGCGTACCTGCTGATGCTTTTTCCTCAAATCACTGCTGCTGGACCAGTTCACAAATATCACCCGACCGGCATACCGAACAGTCATTTCGGGCAGTATCCTTCAGAGAAAATTCCCCCGATCCGTTTTTTTGCAGATGAGCTTTTTGTGACCAGTACGCTCGATCCGACCGCCGCCACGCTGACCTCACTTCGAGCCGCATTGCTCAAGTATTGGGGTTACGATTCATTTCGTCCGCTGCAGGCCGAAGCGATGCAGGCGGTGCTGGCCCATCGCGATTCAGTCGTCGTCCTTCCCACGGGTGGCGGGAAATCGATCTGTTTTCAAGCCCCGGCGGTCACGATGCCTGGGTTGGCGATTGTCGTTTCCCCGCTGATTTCGCTGATGAAAGATCAGGTCGATGCCTTGCGGGAATGCGGAATCCCGGCCGCCTGCGTCAACAGTTCACAATCGGCCTCGGAACGCCAGCGCGTCGCCTCGGCCATCCGCGCCGGCGAACTGAAGCTGCTGTACGTTGCTCCGGAACGATTGTGCACCGACAAGATGCTCGACTTCCTGTCGAACGTGAACGTGACGTTCATCGCCATCGATGAGGCTCATTGCATCAGTGCCTGGGGACATGATTTTCGCCCCGAGTACCGGATGCTGAAGCAACTGCGTGAGCACTTTCCGAACATCGGTGTGCATGCGTACACCGCAACCGCGACAGAACAGGTGCGGCAGGACATCATCGAGCAATTGGGGTTAAAATCACCTGAGATGCTTGTCGGATCGTTTGACCGTCCGAACCTGGTTTATCGAGTCGCCCGGCGCGATGACCTGTTGAAGCAGGTCCGGTCTGTCGTTGATGCCAATCCCAAAGAGTCCGGGATCATCTATTGCATCAGCCGTCGTGAAGTCGACGAACTGGCTGAGGTCTTGAGTCGCGCGGGTTACAAGACGCGGCCCTATCACGCGGGACTCAGCGACGTTGAGCGGAACCGGCACCAGGACGAATTCCTGAACGATGACATTCAGATTGTCGTGGCCACTGTCGCATTCGGAATGGGAATCGACAAATCCAACGTCCGTTATGTCATTCATACCGGGGCACCCAAATCGCTGGAACATTACCAGCAGGAGACAGGCCGCGCCGGGCGTGACGGACTGGAAGCGTCGTGCTGGCTAATCTGGGGCGTCGCCAACTTCATCACCTGGCGAAAGATGCTGGGAGATCTGCCCGAGGACGCATTTCGTCAGGCGGACGACAGCCTGCGTTCGATGGAACGGTTTTGTAACGGCGTCGTCTGTCGCCATCGCGTGCTGGTCGAGCACTTCGGACAGACCTACACAACCGAAAACTGTGGTGCGTGCGACGTCTGCCTCGATCAACTCGATCTGGTCTCTGATCCGCTGGTCACCGCCCAAAAGATCCTGTCGTGTGTCGTACGCGTCAAAGAAAGCTACGGAGCCGAATATGTGGCACAGGTTCTGACCGGTTCCCAGGAAGCGAGGATTGTCGACAACGGGCACGACAAGCTGACGACCTGGGGACTGTTGAAAGAAGAAAAGAAGACCAACGTTCGCGACTGGATCGAGCAACTGACTTCTCAGGGTTACATGGAACGTGTCGGGGAATACAACGTCCTGCACGTGACTCCCACAGGCTGGCAGATTCTGCGAGCCGAACTGACGCCACGCCTGTTGAAGCCAGCAGCGAAGAAGACCGCCTCTTCGCGATCGACAAAACCCGAGGCCACTTCGTGGGAAGGTGTCGATACTGACCTGTTTGAAGCGTTGCGAGTGCTACGTCGTCAATTGGCGACAGAACACAATGTCCCGCCATTCATTATTTTTGCCGATACATCGCTGCGCGACATGGCTCGCCGCAAGCCAACCACGCTGGCCGATTTCAGGCTTGTTCACGGTGTCGGGGACAAGAAGACATCGGAATACGGAGCCATCTTCACGGAAGCGATCGCCAGTCACACCCAGGGACGTGGCCAGACAACGCCGGCAGCCACGGCCCCGCAGCCGACCCGGGAAGCGGTCGCTCTCAATGCCAGTCGTCAGCTCGCTTTCGACATGTTTCAAGAAGGTAAGTCGATCGCGGAGGTGAGTGCAAAGCTGAGTCGGGCTGTCTCAACCGTGTCGCAATATCTGGCCGAGTTCATCGAACAGATGGAGATCAGCGATCCTGCCCCGTGGGTCGATGCCGAGACACATGCCAAGGTCCGCGCTGCCAGAAAACAATTCCCCGACGACCGCCTGAAGCCGATCTTCGAGGCTCTAAATGGATCGATCCCCTACGATGCCATTCGCTTGTCACTCGCCTGCATCAAATTCGAACCGCCGGAACAGTAGGCGCATGGGACTCTTCACAAGTCTCTCTTGCGTTCTCATCTTCCCCGAGCGACGATTTCAGCATGAGATTATTTAACTCGAATGCGTCGCGAAGACTGATCCTGATCCGAACGACATTGGCGGTCGTTGTCAGCGCAGGACTCGTCATCCTGCTCGCGTGGAATGACTCTCTGCCCGATCCCGAGGGCTCAATTCCCGACAGTGAAGTTTCGCAGACGAGGAACGACTTGATAATCACACGAAAGCTGCCGATTGCTCCCCGCCTGCAATGGCGAGATCGTGCCGGCTACTGCGGCGAATGTGCCATTCAGCAGTGTGCGCTGTACTACGGAAATTACGTCTCGCAATACGTTTGTCGGCAGATTATCGATACGACTCAGCAGCAGGATGTCCTCGTACGAGTCAACGCCGATCTGGTTCTTGACGCACTTCGTCTGAAGTATGACGAGTTTGACACGTCCCAGGTTGCGACGCCGCAATACAAGGCCTATCTCGCCTGGACCAAGAAGCATCTGCATCAGGGACATCCGGTCATCCTGACGATGTTCGTTCGTGGGCATCAATGCTGGGACTACGATCATATCGTCCTGGCAACCGGAGTTGAGTCAGGCGACGACCATACCTATCACCCCGAAGACACGCTTTACTTCCACGACCTGTTCGAACTTAAGCCGGAAGTTCGTCCGTTCAAGACGCTGCATGATACTCGAAAAATGAAAGGCAACGGCGTCAAGCACTACTTCTGCATTCCCGCTCAATACGATTTCGGATGTGCCATCACGGGAATCGATGACAAATCGGGGAACCTGCTTCCGATCCAAGTCACGGTGAATCAGCCTCACGAGCCGGATATTGTGAAAGGTGAGAAACCGGTCGATCTGACGTTGGAAATCACCGTTCGGGAATTGACTCCGGGCGAGACCTATGTCCTCTATCGTTACGACAATCACGTGCACCTACCAAACGACGACTATTCCAACAGCAAATATGTTTCGACGCGTTCCTTCGAGGCCAAAGGTGCGACGCATGAATTCACGGACCAATGCAAATCCAACGGTGCTTCGTTCTATCGCTGCCTGAAAGTTGCCACGAGAAAGTCATGAACCGTATGGCCTGCAGGGCCAATTCCTTTTTGAAGCTGGGTAGGGTGGGGTACTCTTGCGAGCACGATGAAATCGTGCTCCACGATGTGGGGCACGTTTTCAACGTGCTCGCCCCTCGCGCAGCGCAAACTCACGATCAAAGTTTCCGATCCAGAACGGCTGGTTGGGGGCAAGAAAAGGGGCAGGACGGGCAGACAAGTGGCGCTTCGCCGCGCCGGCCCACCATCACTTCTCGACATTTGCTTTTGGTGGGCCTGCGCTCGAAGCGAATTGGTCTCCACCCTACATTGAAAATGGCGATTGCCCTGTACGGCCTGAACCATCAATACGAAAGCCACTTCGTTCGGTGTAGAATCTTGAATCCCACATCGTGGTCTGGCAAACAGTGATCGAGAGTTTCGGAGTCAATGGCATGATTCGCCTGGCGGTCTGTGGTCTCGAAGAGAGTCGAATTGACGAAATTGCCCGTCGAATACGAGGGGCGAATGTAGCGCGACTTGCAGATCTGTCTGCTGATGAAGTGACGCGAATCGAGTGCGATGCCGTGGCCTGCTTCGGTTCTGATCCTCCAGACATTCAATTCATCGCGAACACCATCCAGGCAGGCAGGCACATGTTGATTGCGAGGGATGTCATGCCATCCCTCGCAGATTTGAAATCCCTCATCGAGCAGGCGAATACCAAAGGAGTGCATATCCGTGTCGAAAACCCGGATCACGGCCTTCCTTCACGGCGTCTGATATTTGATGAACTTCGCGGTTCAAAACTGGGGCAAGTCGGTCTGATCCGAAGTCACCGCTGGGAATCGACGCCGGGGCTGCGCTCTGTCGACACATTCCACTTACCTGCACCGCTGGTTCGTGACCTGGAGCTGATGTTGTGGTTGACCGATCAGACTCCGACAGTGGTATTCGCGGCGGAGCATTCGGCGCAACAGGGCGACACTCGCGGCACCATCCATGTGCACCTCGGATTTGCCGACGGTGGGATGGTGTTGATGGACTATGCCGACTGCCTGCTTCCGGGGGATGGATACCAGTCGCTCTCAACGATCTGTGCCAACGGCGCCATGTACGTTGATGACCATCCGAACCGCCAACTGGCCTATCTTGGTGGACTCGCTCAGGCAACTCCCACGAACGAAGGGGTGTTACCGTTCGTCACGCTCATTCAACAATTCGTCACGGGCCTGAACGCCCATTCCCCGATCGAAAGCGGCGTGGCTCGCTGGGAACAAACCTGTGCACTGGCAGAGTCCGTCCGACAATCGTTGGATAGACGGTCGCCAGTCGCATTCGATTCCTCGGTCCATTTCCCAGATCAGGCTCTGCAAGGATCCGTTTGATGAACCAGGTCTTTCGATGTGCCGTGCTCAGTGTCGCCAAACATGACTACGTGGCACGCGGGGTTATCACGCATCCGAGATTCGAACTCGCGGTTGTCGCGGATGACGCCGACGTCCCGGAATGGATGCACGAACGGAATCAGCAATTTGCAGACTCGCAGCAGATTCCCTACGTGCGAGATATTGAACGTGCTCTGCGAGATTTCAACGTGCAGGTGGCAATCGTCAGTTCCGAGGCGGAACGGCATTGCGATCTGAGTATCCGCGCGGCCCTGGCTGGAAAACATGTCATCCAGGACAAACCGATGTCAACGTGTTTGTCAGAATGCGATCGATTGGTGGAAACGATTCAACAGGCAGGCGTCAAGTTTCTGATGTGGAATCGCAACGGACTGCCATCGATCCAGCAGGCACAGCGACAGATCGCGGCAGGAACGATTGGACAACCGCTGTCGATCCACGTGGACTTCTATTTTGCCAAAGATGCCGGCCCCCCCAAGGGCTCACGACAGCCGGGCTATCCTCCGATCAACTGGTACGCACATCAGATTGCATCACACGTCGATGGTTCCGATGGAGGGCTTGGACGATCCCCGATGGGGGAACTGGCCGTCGAAGGGATTTACCCGCTCGGCTACATCCAGATGCTGACAGGGGGCCGTGTGCGACAAGTCTTCGCCCGCAGCACGGCCCACTTTCATCAGGTTCATGCGGATAATGGTGTCGAAGATCTGGCGAGTGTCACGCTGACGATGGAGGATGGTCTGATCGCAACAATGGCCATCGGCCGCATCGGACTCGCAAGTCACCCCAGCGGTGGCGAGATCAAGCTGCATATCCTGGGAACCGCCGGAGCCCTTGTGATCAACGAGGCCCGGCCGGATGTTGGCGTCTACTATCGAAACCAGCCTGCGAAAGAGGCACGCCAGCGCCGAGTGGCCAGTGAGAACGACTTTCTACTCGCAGACAATTTCGCCCACGCCATCGATACGGACGGCCCTACGTTGATGGATGCCGAGGCCAGTCGCGCGATTTACGCAACGTTCGCAGCCGCATTGGAATCAGCTCGCACGGGACAAGTTGTCGACGTTGACTGAACGAGGTACCAATTCAATTTCCACTAATTCCCATTTCTCACCAGGAAGCCAACGTGAACGGACGCGAGATTATTCAGGCATTACACGAAGGACGGCGCGTATTTTCTTCGGCGATGGTTTCGACATCGCCTCTCTGGCCAAATCTGGTGAAGCAGGCAGGACTCGACTTCGTCTTCGTCGATACCGAACATACCCCGATCGATCGACAGACATTGTCGTGGATCTGCCAGACGTATCAGGCACTGGGACTTCCCCCAGTTGTCCGGATCCCCAGCAATGATCCATTCGAAGCCTGCAAAGCGATGGATGCTGGAGCTGGTGGAATCATCGGTCCATACTTGGAAACCGCGGATCAGGTGCGCGGACTCGTCGGGGCCGTCAAGCTGCGCCCCTTGAAGGGACGTCGACTGCAGGAAGCTTTGCTCAATCCCGATTCGCTGGAGCCCGAACTACGAGACTATCTGGAACAGCGCAACGGCGACAAGATCCTGATCGTCAATATCGAGAGTACCCCTGCGATCGAAAACCTGCACGAGATCTGCTCGGTCCCCGGCCTGGATGCCGTTTTGATCGGACCTCACGATCTGTCGTGCAGCCTGGGAATCCCCGAACAATACGATCACCCCAGATTTGAAGAAGCGGTTCAGACAATCTTCCGCATCGCCAGGGAACACGGTGTCGGTGCCGGCTGTCATTTCTGGCTCAGTCTGGATCGCGAGATTGCCTGGTCTCAGGCTGGCGGAAACCTGGTCATGCACAGTTCTGATCTCGCCACCTTCAGCCGGACGTTAAAACACGAGATCGAACATCTCAGGGAAGCTTTGAAATAACGAGCCTCACGGTTGCTCGGCTTCTGCAGGATTTGTGACACTTCCACCGCCGCTGTAGGCGGCTTCGCGTGCATTGTGCTGGTCGCCGCATCGTTCAGTTGCCATCAGGCGTGCCCCAAGGGAATGCTGCGGCAACCAATCGATCCAGAACCTTTGACAGCTTAACTCCTGGCCGGAACCCGAGTCGACTCTTTAGCTGGGATTCGAATTCAGCGATTGAATCCGTGGAATCTGCGCCGCAGTAGAAGACAATCTTTGAGATGCCAGCAAGCGAAGCAGCAATGATTTGAATTGAGATCATCAGCTTGCGATTACCGCCGTACGCGCCGCATCCCCAATTGCCCGTGTGCAGAACGGTCGGTTTGTCGATCGGTGCTGTGCTGAGGATAAATGCCCTGAATCCAGAAAAAGCTGTACGGAGTGCTTTTTCAATCTCTGGCCGAGTGTAAATTCGGTTGCCGGATGAAATCGGCGCTTCGATAGCGAGAATATTTGAGGAAGCCGGTTTTTCGGCGGGTTGGACGCTTTCACGAATCAGTTCATCATCCGATCTTGCAAACCTGGCACCGTAGATATGTCGTGTATCAATGCTGACGGTACGAGGAACCGATCGAAAAACGATTGGAGTAGACTGACCATTTTCGACTGTGAGCGGACGAAAACCATCATCACGGGTGAGCATCAATTCGCGAATCGACGCCAAGATTGGATGCTCCGCTACTTGGATTTCATCCTGAGCGAACATGAAGTGCCCGTAGCCATTGAACAGGTCATGGTGAGCGAAGTTCATGTAGCAGTGTTCGTCGCCCGAATCCACGTATTGGAAGTAACCTTTGGTCGCAGTGACTTTGGTTGACGGCGAGTATGGAACGAACACCTCAGGTAGTCCAATTTCCTCGTATCGATCGATGGTTACAGTCGCGTTTGGATGGTCAACTAATGCGATGTCGAAAAGGAGCTTCTTTTTCGCATGTTCGGGCTTGGGCGGGTAGGTACGAAGTAATTCAATGGCATCGAGAGACTCTGAAGCGAGTCGGTGATTCGATCGCTCAGTCTCCAGACGTTCCCGTTGGTCCGCGAATGACACGAACGTTGGAGTTTGACCAAGTAATTTCTGTATCCACTTAAACAAAGCGCCCTCTTCGTTCGCTAACGACTGCGGTAACAGATTCGCTGGGAAACTGTGATTTTAGCACCTGCGCCATCGGTAGTTCCGGTCCACCGATTTGTCATCCTTTGTCATCCGCCGCCGTTTGCACGCTGCCGTTGGTGATATGCTGCCATGCGGGCAAATGCCACAGCCAGTACAGTGAATCCTTCTTTACGTACTTTCAAATACGAATACGTCTCGCATCCCCGTAAATGAACGGTAACCGTTCACACCTTGGTAAGGAGTGGAGTCGGCTTTTTTCCTTCGAGGAAACGTGCGACTGATTTCGTCAAATATTCGAAAGGGTTTCGCTTTTGT
>CAIWEX010001298.1 GCA_903911795.1 uncultured Schlesneria sp. | reverse complement strand
TCGTTGTCCTGATCCAGCGGCATCTTGTCTGGATAAAATGGTCCTTCCGTCGTGGCTGGAGACAGAAACAACAATTGCTCGGCGAATAATCCCGGCGTCGTGAAAAATGCAGTTCCCAACGCTCCGAGAAACATACGGCGATCAGGATCATATTGAGGTCGACTCATGCTTTTTCTTTCAAGTCAGGAAATCACTTCCGAAGAAGCGGCGGTACACGACGTAAGTCCAGGGGCAAGCAGTCCAATGTCACGAAGGACCGCATTTTCGTACTGCGGACAATTAACTCCGCATCAAAGTTATAGTATCGTTTTCGGATCAAATCCCAGCACGGAATTCAGAGTCCCTTCAGTTTTATACCGGAATGCAGAAAGCCACAGACGATGTCCGACGTTGTCAGTCTCAGCAAATTTCTCAGCCTGATCCTGCGTCATGCCCCTGACAAAATCGGTCTGACGCTTGATCCGAACGGATGGGCGGATGTTGAAGAACTTCTCACGCTGATGGCATTGAAGGGAAAGAACGTTTCTCATGAACTGCTCGAGCGGGTCGTCGCTGAAAATGACAAGAAGCGTTTCGCCTTCAGTGAAGACGGATTGCGAATTCGTGCCAGTCAGGGACATTCCGTCGAAATAGAACTCGATCTTCCCTCGGCGATCCCCCCAGATACGCTCTACCACGGAACGGCCTCGCGTGTCATCGATTCGATCCGAGAGCAAGGGCTGAAGCCCGGCAGTCGCCAGCATGTTCATCTGTCGAGAGATATCACCACAGCAACAAAAGTCGGCCAGCGGCACGGCAAACCGGTGGTCCTGATCATCCGAGCGAATGAAATGATTTCCGCAGGGCACTCATTTTATCTGTCAGAAAACGAAGTCTGGTTGACGAGCCATGTCCCAACGGAGTTCATCGAGTTTCCCACGACTTAACGAAAGCAAACGCACAGAAGTTCAGGCGGTTCAATGGGCTCGCCCTGCGACAGCGTGTCGAAACGGGCTTAAAATCCGACGAATCCCTGCGTCGATTCCGAACCAGGTCAGCAAGGTTGTCAGCTTGGCAATGCGGAGCGATGTCCCCAGGAAATTGCGTTGGCGGATCTGGCGTCGGTAAATGAACGAAAAGGCTCGACGAAACCCCTGCCACCGCTCTGAAGCGGGGAGACGAGTCCATGTCAGCCGTGGAATGTGATACAGAACACCCAGTAAGGTTTCGACTTTCTTGCGGGTACTCAGGACATACTTCCCTTGTGTCTGAGTTCGGTAGTAAATGGCTTCTTCGGTCCCGACGACTCGCTCTTGCAGCAGCATGCCGTACAGCCAGATGTGGTCGCCAAGGACGGAATACTTACCGAATTCAGGGGAAGTCTTTTTGATCCAGTCAGTCCTGAACAGGCCGTAGATCCAGACGCCCGAGATCGTCAAAAACAGATCCAGTGTCTGCCAGCGGTCACCGTTGGGTGCGGGAGGTATCACTTTTTCAAACGATCCTCCTGTCCGCGTTGCCACATCAATCATTGTTCGCGGGGTTGCTAAGACCGCATCAGAAGCATCGTCGAGAGATTTTGCCAGGCTGGTAACATAATTAGGCGACCACGTATCATCGTGTGCCGCCCACATGAAGTAATCGCCACGGGCCTGATCAACCACCCATAGGAAATTGGCAAGGATTCCCTGGTTGTGTGGCTGCCGGGTCAATCGAATCCGTGAATCTCGACGGGCGTATTCTTCCGTCAACGTCTTCGTCAACTCGTCGGTCGACGCATTGTCGGAGATAATCAGTTCGAAATTGGTGTGGGTCTGCGCCAAGATGGAATCGAGCGCACGACGAAGGTCTTCTCCACCGTTGTAGACTGGCATCCCAATTGAGACCAGGCGAGACTCCATCGAAGCTTCCTTTCGAACTCAGATTCGCTTCAAGTACGCGTTGGGCCAATAGGTGACTCGATCGATCACCAAGCCTTCATTGAACGGGATCAGCGGTTCTTCCAGAACGAACTCAGGGTGAGTCTTCAGGAACTCTTTGACGGCTGTCTGAGGATTATTCGTGATCCAGTCAGGAGCCGTTCTCGGGGCACCGACAACATCCTGCATGATGCCGTCCATGGCAACAATGTATGACCCAGGTGTGATCATTGGCGAATAGGCTTCCAGTTCAGCCAGCACATGGTCAGCGGTGTGGCAACTGTCGAGCAGCACGATCGTCGATTCACCCGGCTTGATTTCATTCCGCACCGACTGTACCAGGCCAGGCTCAATCGAACTCCCTTCAAACATCTGGATATATTTTGACAGCGGGTGAGCTTCAATCGCCTGACGATTGTGAGGACGAATCTCGATGTCGATCCCGATCACCCGCCCCGTCCCCATCAATTGACAGAGGCTTGCCGAGTAAATCAGTGAACCGCCGTGAGCGATCCCGGTTTCGATAATGACATCCGGTTTCAACCGGTAAATGATTTCCTGTAGACGGATCATGTCATCGGGAAGCTGGATGATTGGTCTCCCCAGCCATGTAAAGCCATAGACGTATTTCGTATCCCATCCGACTCGCAGCCACGCCTTTGAGACTTCGCGAAATGCTTCGGCACTGGCAAAAGGGAGTGAGCGGACTTGTCCATCAGGGCCGGTCACTTCAACGACAGCCTTTTCAAAATCGATCTTCATGCGGCCTCCCTGCGGGTCGGTAACGAATAGTATTTCCAGGACTGAGCGACAAGATCCGGCAGAATCTCTTCCATGCACCGCGGTGCAAAACCAAACTCGGAACTCAGCAAACTGATATCAATGGGCGGAAATCCCAACGTCGGGGCTTCGGGTGTTACGGTGATTTCGGCACCGGTCAGTCGAGATAATTCCGTGATGATCTCGGCGTTTGTCGTCTGGCAGCCGGACGCGACATTGTAGACCGGTGACTGACCTTCGGTCCCGATTCTCAGCAGGATCTCTGCCACATCGTACACGCTGACATAGTCTTTCACAGACGCCAGTGACGATCGCAGGAGGACTCGTCCTTTTTGAATACAGTCACGCATTACGCTGGTGAGAAAGTTGTCTGACGCGAAATCAGGACCGACAACATTTGACAATCGAGCCACACGAACACGCGAGCCATGTGATAGTGCGATACTCTCGCCCATCAATTTCGAGAGGTTGTACAGGTCACTGAAATCGGACGATACGACAGGGACGGGGGTCGATTCATTGACGGAATGCAGTCCCGCCGGGCGTCCGTTACCGGAGCAGCGGGCATAGACACGCGTCGAAGAGAGATAGACGAGAGATTCAAATGTGGATTCCGTCAGCACTTCCTGAAGCTTCGTGACGTGCGCCGTAATCGTTTCGTGAGGCCGCTGTCGAAAATCGGCCGTAATCCCGATGGCATAGATGACATGCCCCAGATTCTGATGATCCAGTGCTTCCCCGCGTGACGGGCAATAGACGTCGTGGCCTTGTGATCGTGCGAGTGCCGCGACGTGAGAGCCGATGAATCCCGTAGATCCCAGTACAGTGAACTTCACGTTCGCTCTCCGATCTTTTTTAACGGGTTTCCGACGTAGATTCCGTACGACTCCAGTTCACCGCGGACCAGTGAGCATGCCCCGACGACGGCACCGCGGCGCAGGATCGAACCATCAAGAATGACGCTGCCGGCACCGATCCAGACATCATCTTCAATCACGATCCCACCTCGACCGGGCAGAAATCGCTGCTCAATAATCGTCCGATTACGCTCGCGAAAAGCATGATTGACGGGGGCTAACGTGCAGTTCGCGGCGATCAGGACGTGATGTCCCATGCGAATGCCGTTACCGGAATACATCACAGTTCCGGAATTGATGTAGCAGTACTCGCCAATCACAACGTCATCGGTTCCGCCTGCACATTTGATGCGTACAAACGAATCAATCATGGAGTGAGCCCCGATGATGATACGCGTACCCCGGCTCGACTCGTCGATATCGGCGAGCTTGGAGATTCGAGCGTTCGGGTCGGCAACCAGCATTATTTCTCGTCAGTTGGCAGAAATCGTTCTTCAGGCGGACTCGGTTTGAACCAACACACAGCCATCTGGCTACGGTTCCTTTAAGGATCAGATCGCAGGTTTGATGATCAGTCCCTGACCGGTCGGGAGGGATGCAGCCATCACACCTAGTTTTTCAGCACATGCATCAATGGCTCGCTTCTGTGGTTCATGCTGAGGGAATCCGTAATCATCCAGTAAGACCATTGCTCCGGGGACCAGCTTGGGCCAGAAGAACTCCAGGGCCGCAACTTCGGGGGCAGCACAATTCATATCGATGTGCAAGTAGGCAACTCGTTCGGTCGTTACCTGATTCAAGGTTCCTGGAACCGCCCCCTGGATAATCTTCACATTTTGCCAGCCGCTGAAGTTGTTGCGAACGGTTTCAACGTCTGCGTTGTATTTGCCTCGCTGAACCATCTTCCGGCTGTTCTCAGCCGCCCCGGCAGCTCGCTCTTCCTCATTCAACAGATCTTCGGAAAGGCCGTTGAAGGTGTCGAGCAGGAAGAAATGTCGGTTCAATTTGTTCCAGTCGAGGTATTCCATGATCGCGGAACTGAGAAATCCCCAGTTCACGCCACACTCAACGAAATCTCCAGGAAGTTTACTGGCGGTGAAAGCGGCCCAGAGTGCAATGTGCGTCCGCCATTCGATCTGATAGTCGACGTGTGAAGCCTGGACGCCTCGCCGATAGGCCGATTCGAAATGGGGATCACGGACAAATTCGTGATTGTGGTCGGTAATCAAACCATCGTGTTCATAGGTACGTCCACGGCGCGACCGATAGAGGGAATACCCTGCCAACGCCAGGACTGCGTTAATGCGTTTACGTGCTTTCATGAACCGCTTTCTGCCTGGGGGGACTCACACCGACGATAAACTCATCAAACAGGGAACTCGGCCTTTCAGATCTGTCCATTGACAATCGCGGTCTGAAATACTGGTAATAGCCAACGGCCATACCACATTGATCGCCGGATCATTCCAGCGAACCCCATCGGCGCTCGGGGCGTGATATTCGTGCGACATCTGGTAATGAACTTCAGCGTTGTCTGTCAATGTCTGAAAACCATGCGCGAACCCGGGGGGGATATAGAGCATGCGATGGTTTTCTGCCGACAGTTCGTACGAGATCCAGTGGCGAAATGTCGGCGAATCCTGTCGCAGGTCGACGATCACATCCACGATCGCACCTCGCGTACAGCGAACGAGTTTTGTCTCACCGTGCGGAGGCCGCTGAAAATGCATCCCCCGGACAGTTCCCTGTCGGTTGTTCAGCGAGATATTGCACTGTACCAGCGACGTATTCAGACCGTGCTGCGTGAATTCGCGCTCGCACCAGACGCGTGCAAACGCCCCGCGATCATCGCGCTGGAATTCCGGCTCGATCACCCAGGCGCCCGGTAATTCAGCACGAATGAACTTCATCGCAAGTCTCCCGACGTCCGCATCAGGCGACGCGGACCGAAGGGATCGGAATGATGAATTTGCCACCGCGACTACGGTATTGCTCCTGCTGAGCCAGCACTTCCTCTGCGAAATTCCAGGTGAGCAGCAGGCAGTAGTCGGGCTGATCTTCAGTGAGTCGCGAAGGATCGTGGATTTTCAGGCGTGTCCCCGGAGTGTATCGGCCTTGCTTGACGGTACTGCGATCGACAACGTATTCGAGGACATCGGAACCGATCCCGAAGTAATTCAGCAGCGTACTTCCTTTAGCCGATGCGCCATAAACGGCGATTCGCTTTCCTTCTGCCTTCAGTGAATTCAGCAGCCCAACCAGTTCGCGGCGAAGAGATTCGACCCTTTCACCGAATGACTGATAAAACTCAGGATCACGAACCCAGGTCGCTTCTTCTTCCAGCAGATCGTGAACTGAAGCTTTGACGGTCGTTGTCCCCGCCTTGGCTGCATGGATTCGCAGGGAACCACCATGGATTTTCAGTCGTTCCACGTCGAAAATCTCAAGCCCCTGCTGACCGAACAGCAATGTCAGGGCGGTCAGTGAGAAATAGCAAAGGTGCTCATGGTAGATCGTATCGAATTCGACGTGATCGAGCAGATCCTTCAGGTAAGGAGCTTCGACAACGACAACTCCGTCGGGCTTCAGCAACGTTGCGAATCCGGCGACAGCACCGTTCAGATCGGCAACATGCGCCAGGACGTTATTCGCATGAATAACGTCGGCTCGCATTCCGTCACGGACCAACTGGTGCGCGAGATCACGACCGAAGAATTCGCTGATGGTTCGGACACCACGTTCCGATTCTGCAACCTGAGCAATATTTCGGGCAGGTTCGATTCCCAGGACGGGAACACCCGCCTTGTGATACCACTGCAGCAAATAGCCGTCATTGCTGGCGACTTCGACAACCAGGCTGTCGGGGCCGAGTTTTCGAGTCTCGCGCAGTCGGTCTGCGATTGTGCGTGCGTGCGCGACCATCGTGTCCGAGAATGAGGACAGATAGGCATATTCCCGGAACAGCACTTCTGGAGAGACAGTTTCCGAGATCTGTACCAGTGAACACGTTGGGCACCAGCAGAGTTCCAGCGGCCACTTCGATTCGCTGGCCGACAGTTCCTCTTCGCGCAGCAGGGCATTGGCCAGCGGCGTGTTTCCCAGCGACAGAACCGTGTTCAGGCCGACTTGGCCACAGGACCGGCAGACCACGGCAAGCTGGTTGTCGCAACTGTCGGCTGTAGATAGTTCAAGTACCATTCGATTGTTCTCCGGAGACCTTCTTCCAGCGTGAACAGGGGCTCCCATCCCAGTTGTTCACGGGCTTTACGGGCGCTGAGATACTGGTGAGGGATTTCGTGACTGGCCTGACCGAGAATCTCGGGAGTCAGCGACGAACCCATCACCTGCAACACGCGATTCACAATCTCAACCACCGACATTTGAATTTCGGTCGACAGGTTGTAGGCTTCGCCCGCGAGTTCTGGCCGACGAGCCAGTTGCTCGGCCAGAAACATATAAGCTGCCGCACCATCTTCGACATAAAAATAGTCGCGGACGAATGAGCCGTCGGAGCGAATCACAGGGCGCTGATCGCGGACGATCGAACGGATCGTGCCGGGAATGATCCGGTTCCAGTTCAGGTCGCCACCACCGTAAAAATTGCCGCAACGCGTGATCACGACGGGCAGTTTGTAGGTGACTGCATAGGTCTGAGCAATCAGATCGCTGCATGACTTGCTGACGTCGTACGGATGACGACCGGCCAATGGAGTCTCTTCGCTGTATGGTAAAGTGGCGGCTTCACCGTACGCTTTATCGGATGAAGCAACGATGATCTGGCCTACTTTGGGAGATCGTCGACAGGCTTCGAGAAGTTTCCACGTTCCGCCGATGTTGGTTTCAAAAGTTGAAATCGGATTACGATTTGCGATTCCAACGATCGTTTGAGCCGCCAGATGCATCACCGTCGAGATTTCGTGCTCACCAATTGCTCGTTCCAGAAGAGCCTGATCGTTCAATTCACCCCGGACTACTGTCACTTTGTCAATCAATCGACTCTGAATGAGTTCCGACTGCGGGACCCAGTCTCGTACGAGGCAAACCACGTCTGCTTCCGCTTCGAGCAGGCGACGAATCAACCAGCCACCGACTAAGCCACTGGCGCCGGTGACAAAGACTTTTCGATCTCGCCAGAAGTCACGCCGCCATGTTGCGGTGTCAGCATTCACAGTGGTAATCCTTCGGCGATGAGTAACGAGATGACAATCGACAGGGGACGTAAGCCGTACGTAAAACTTGAATCTCAGGCCGCTTTAACAGCGGGCCACGAGACGCGAAGCGGTGGGGTGTCGTCCCAGGTTTTCCAGGGAGCAGAACCGTCGGTCCACATCCGTTCGAGATAATGCTTGTCTCGAAGTGTGTCCATGCATTGCCAGAAGTCGGGATGGCAATACGCCGCCAATTCACCGGCAGCGGCAACTCGTTCCAAGGCGTCGGCTTCGAGACTGCTTTCGTCGTCGGTCAGGAAATCGAAGATACCAGGTTCGAAAACCAGGAAGCCGCCATTGATCCAGCCTTCACCCGCAACGGGCTTTTCCGTGAATCGATTGACGACGCCATCTTCAATGACAAGCCCGCCAAACCGTGCCGGGGGGCGAACAGCTGTGACCGTTGCGAGTTTCCCCTGTTGGCGATGGTATTTCAGAAGCTCGGTCAGATCGACGTTACTCACGCCATCGCCGTATGTCAGCATGAATGTTGTATCGGAAAGCCATCGTTGCATCCGCAACAGCCGTCCGCCGGTCAATGTTTTCAAACCGGTATCGATCAGATTGACGTTCCAGCGTTCCGTTTCTGCTTCTGTACGAAGGATATCGCCGGTGGCGAAGTCGATTGACAGATTCCCGCTGAGATTAACGCGATCCAGGAAATAACTCTTGATGAAATCGCCCATGTAACCCAGGGCGATGTAGAAATCATCGAACCGATGGTGGGCGAAGTGCTTCATGATGTGCCACAAGATCGGTTTTCCACCAATCTCGACCATTGGTTTTGGTCGAGCCGTGGTTTCCTCTTGAAGGCGTGTGCCCATTCCACCAGCGAGAATCACAACTCGCATTATCCGCTCCGTTCGAATCCATTCTGAACGATGGAGCCGGACCGGTTCTACCATGAACCAGCATGACCGCAGAGCGCGGACGGATCGACCCCACCTTGGAACTTTGGGGACTATATCTGCGTCCGGGATACGTGGCAAGATCGTTCGGCGCGATATTGAGATTCGGGATTTTGGCCAAAAATCAAGACTTGGTTTACGCGCGATCGGCGCGGGTCTCCTGACCCTGACCCCGCCGAAACGGACGACCGCAGGTCTCCTCTTCCATCTTTTTTCTATACGACCTGACCGCCGGACATGCGATAAACATCGGGCGCGAGTTCGGCGCGGGTCTCCTCTTCAAGTCGTGTAAGACTGTTGGCAGAACGATGTGGGGCAGAGC
>CAIWEX010001297.1 GCA_903911795.1 uncultured Schlesneria sp. | reverse complement strand
TCCCGCCCTTATCCTCCTCAAGGTCGGATGCAATGATGCCACGCAGATCCAACAACTGCTGACTGCTGAGTTCGTTCTCATTGGCATAAGCCGCGATTGCCCGCTCCACAGACATGCCAATATCATCTTCATGTTCATCCTTGAAATCGTCGATCAGCCAGGTTTCAAAGTCATCGAAGAGCTCCACGAGAGCCTTATCCTCTGCATTGCTCAAAGGCTTGCCAACACGATAGGTTTCCCCGCTGTCCTTCACGAACCTCTTCGTCTTCCAGCCTGACTCCTGCGCGATACGGTAGATCGGATTAACCTCATCCTTGCCGTTGCGAATGCCATGAATGAACTGGGCCCCGAATTCAACCGGCAGGCCGCCGAATTCTGTGCGGTCAGTGCAAACACGTCCACCTAGGCGCTTGCGTGCCTCCAGCACGGTCACGCGACAGCCTGCAACATGCAATTCTCGTGCCGCCGCCAGCCCGGACACACCGGCACCGATCACTATAACACGCGTGCCGGGTCTAATCGCTGCTTGCGAGACAGTGGTAACAAGTGGCAGTGCCGCAGACTTTAAAACAATACGCAGAAAGTGGCGACGTGAGTGTCTCAAAGTGCGGATAGGGCTCATGATGGATTAAAGCTGAACATTCTCATCATGCACGCTTGCTCAGTCAATTCCAAGAGGATTCACCGGCTCTTCGACAGCTTATTGCACTTATCGACCAAATCGTTGAACTGAATAGTAAGTGCGTTGAGCTTGTAGATTGCGGCGTTGCGTTTCTTCATCACGCTGCTGCCATTGCCGGGGGCGGACTGGGCAGCGGCAAATCGGTCCTGTGTTTGCATAAGCTCGTGCATGTAAACGGCGATGGCAATGTCACGCGAAACGAAAACGGCATGGAGGTAATGGTTCTCTCGGGTTATTTCGACCAGCTTCGCCCCGAGCTCGGCGTACAGTTTGGTGAGGCGTGCGATTTCCTTCCCATACTCGCGCACTTTGCCCATCGGCCTCGATGCGAAGGGCATTGTTCAGCCTCCAGACGTTTCATCAAGTCGGTAATATCTGCGCGAGGCGGCCATGCGCGCAGACTCGCGGATCAAAAGTTTGAAAGCGTTCCAAAATGCAGAAACTTAAGTGGACACAGCCGTTGATTCGACCGATTTAGAGGGACTATGACGAAACTCATATTGTCGATGATTGCGCTGACTTTGATCTGCCTGCCATGGAGCGAAGCGAGCGCCCAGACCCAGCGGGACATGAACGAGGATGCAGCCGCCAGTTTTAAAGCTGCGGACAAAAAGCTCAATTCCCTGTACCAAAAGATCCTCAAGGACTACGCGGACGATCCGGTGTTCATCGCAAGCTTCAAGGCAGCGCAGCGCTGCTGGATCACTTTCCGCGACGCACAACTGAAGATGAAATACCCCGACCGGGAACCGGGTTATTACGGGAGTATCCAGCCCATGCTCGAAACCATGTATCTCACCGAACTGACCAAGGATCGCATCAAGGCGCTCCAACCATGGATCGACGGAGTGCAGGAAGGCGATCTCAGCGGGGGGACGGTGAGGGTGAAGCAATAACCCTGCTACGCGCGACACTGCTGTTGTGGTGCAGTTGACTCCTCTCGCAGGCCATGCCCCGCCTGCGCTATCGTGCCCCACAATCCCCCTCTCGACTCGAAGACCGCTTACAGATGCTCTGGGAAGCCGCCGAAAGACCGCCGCTGCAACGCGAGTTCTGATTCCATGAGAAACGCAAGTGGAGGGCAGACTTCGCTTCTTTACCCGTTCGCGTGTTGATCGAGATCGAGGGCGGCATCTGGGTG
>CAIWEX010001296.1 GCA_903911795.1 uncultured Schlesneria sp. | reverse complement strand
GTTTTCACGACCAAGTGGACGTTCGGTTCGGACGATCAGAATATCGGGCTGAATCCCGATTTCACGAAGCTGCTGCACACTGTGCTGAGTCGGTTTGGTCTTCAGTTCCCGAGCGGCCTTCAGATAGGGAACCAGAGTCAGATGCACGAACAGGCAGTTCTGTCGACCAATATCGAGCGGAATCTGGCGGATGGCTTCGAGGAACGGCAGCCCTTCGATGTCGCCAACGGTTCCCCCGAGTTCGGTGATGACGACATCAACATCCGGTCCAGCCAATCCCAACACCGCCGCCTTGATTTCATCAGTGATGTGCGGAACAACCTGAACGGTTTTACCGAGGTATTTTCCTTCGCGTTCCTTCTGAATCACCTTCAGGTAGATACGACCGGAGGTGTAATTCGATTCGCGCGAGAGCGGACTGTTGGTGAATCGTTCGTAGTGCCCCAGATCCAGATCCGTCTCGGCACCATCATCGAGCACGTAGACTTCACCGTGCTGAAAGGGACTCATCGTTCCCGGGTCGACGTTGATGTACGGATCGAGCTTCTGCATCCGGACTCGCAGGCCACGTCGTTCGAGAATGGTCCCGATCGATGCTGAGGTGAGCCCCTTGCCGAGTGAACTTACAACACCGCCGGTCACGAAAATGTGCTTGGTCATCAATTCATTCTTGTTCCCTGTCCGACCATGTTGCGAACCGCGAACGTGGTACCGACGAGGAAATGTGGAGGGAAGGATATTCGATAATACTCGCAGGAACACTTGGCGAAACCGTGTTGCAGCTTTGCCAGGAATCCATTTTACGTCTTGGTGGGTGCCGATCGTTGCCTTGCGACAAAGCGAGCATAATCCTCCGGCGTGTCGATGCCAACCGAGTGATGCTCAACCACCGCCACCTGAATGCGAGCCCCCGCTTCCAACGCTCGTAACTGCTCCAGTTTCTCCAACTGTTCGAGGCGAGATGGAGGGAGTGTGGTTAATTTGCGCAGAAACTCAGCTCGATAAGCGTAAATCCCCAGATGCAACAGCCACGGTCGATCGGTTTCCAGAACTTCCTCGGGCTGGCGATCACGGCAGAAAGGAATTGCCGCCCGGCTGAAATAGAGGGCTCTGCCATCTGCAGCAACCACAACTTTAACGCACGATGACGCTTGTACCTGTTCCAGGCTGGTCATCGGTGTCGCCAGGGTCGCCATTTGAGCGTCCGGGCAATCCACCAGAGCTTTGACGACCGCATCGATGTTCGCGGGATCGATTTCCGGTTCGTCACCTTGAATGTTGACGAAAATATCTCCCTCAGAACACGATCGCTGAGCCACTTCGGCAATCCGATCCGTTCCACTGGGGTGCTCACCCGTCAGTTCGCATTGAGCCCCGAAACCGGTCACAACTTTCTGAATTTCGTCGCTGTCTGCCGCGATCAGAACCTGCTTCAAACTGGTCGCTTTTGAGGCCGCTCGCCATGTGTATTCGATCAGCGGCCGACCTGTCTCTGTGAGCAGCAGCTTTCGTGGCAAACGGGTCGATTGCAGCCGAGCGGGGATGATTCCGTAAATGTTCATAATTCTGAGTCAATCCGTTGAGACAGTATTCAGCAAGTCCGTGTTCAGACAGATCGCACCAGCAGGCCGCGTTCTGCCTGCTGCGTTTTAACCGAATTGCTTTTGAAACGCAGTGAGCGCAGAGGACGCTGAGGTAAATGCGATCACATTCTCCAGTCTTTACTCAGCGATCTCCGCGGCCTCTGCGTTTCTAAACTCTTTTGGCCCAATACTCAGCCATCGCTGGGGAACCGTTACGATTTAATCTCGAAAATGGCTTCGACTTCTACGGCAGCCCCTGTGGGAAGTTGCACGAATCCCAAGGCGCTGCGGGCGTGATAGCCGTCGGTGGTCTTGCCGAAGATCTCATGCAGCAGATCCGAGGCCCCGTTGATCACAAGATGTTGATCTGTGAAGTCGAGTGTCGAATTGACGCAACCGAGCAGTTTCAGCACTTTCAGGCCGTTCAACGTGCCATGTGCATTGACGACCGATCGCAGAATTTTGACGGCACATTCGCGAGCAGCCTGAACCCCTTGCTCCACTGTCATCCCGGCCCCCAGCTTCCCCTTGAGGTCGCTGACGTGTCCTGACGTGATCAACAGGTTCCCCGTACGGACGCAGAGGTTGAGGTACCCTGGCTCAAGCTTGGCAAAAGTCAGTCCCAGTTGTTCGGCTTTCTCTTGGGGCGTCATGTCTTCCTTTCAAAATTCGAAGAGGATTTGAAGTTGATCGGCGGCTTCGGGAACTGTCGATTCGCCCCAAATCTGGCGAGTCTGCGACATTAGTTTCTGACAGGGTAAAAACCTGTCGCGCAGACATCCACTCTGCGAATGTTTTTTCAGTCTGATACGTGCGGCGAGTGTTTGGCGCAACACTCAGTCAAACAAAGAAAAGAAAAACCGCGCGGAATTCACCACGCGGCTTATAATCTGACTGAGATGAGTATGGGCAGGCTGCCCTACACACCGAAGCCGATAGCAATCAAAATCTATCCGACAAATCGGATCAATTATTTTCGACGGCGACAACGTCCGTGACGACTTCGACCGGAGTCACATTAATGCGACGACCGTCACGATCGAAGAAGACATGGCCTTCGACCAGTGCGAACAGCGTGTAGTCGCGGCCCATTCCGACATTCTTGCCGGGATGCCACTTGGTTCCGCGTTGACGAATCAGAATATTGCCAGGGATCACCTGTTCGCCACCGAACTTTTTGACTCCCAGTCGTTTCGCGTTCGAGTCGCGACCGTTACGGCTGGACCCCTGCCCCTTCTTATGAGCCATGACACAAATCCCATCACTGCAAGGCTTAAAATCGAACCGCAAGCCAGACCATTGGCGCGGAGATTCTTCAGTTTCCTCGAATCCGCTCCCAAACGCAAGTCGCAGGACAAATTTTATCTGTTTTCTGCCAAAGGGCTTTACGAATCTGAGTCATCCACAGGACGCTGAAACATGGCTGTGGATGATTCCGTGGCCCGTTTTCGAGCGTTAGCGATTCTCAATTCGGTACAGATGTCCTTTGGAACGCAGGATCAAGGCTTTCCCGGCGACGGCAGGCGATGCCACAAACCCTTCCTCGAACTTATTTTCCGCGACAAGTTCAAACTCGCGTCCGGCTTTGAAGACGGGGACATGCCCTTGCTGTGAGAAACAGTAGATCAGTCCGTCGGCATAAAGTGGTGATGCCCAATAGTCACCCGCGAGCCGTTTCGTCCAGATTTCTTCCCCAGTCTTTGCATTCAAGCACGATGCGACGGCTCCGTCACTCATCATAAACAGCAGATCGCCGATCAAAAGCTGCGATGGACGCTTGGGAACGGCCTTGTTCGATCGCCATGCGATGTTTTTTGTGATATCTCCCTCACCAGTCGGGGGAACCGCAATCAGCGGGTTGGGACCATCAGCCGAATTGATCAGAACCAATCCATTCCCGTAAAGCGGACGACCGGCTGCGTTCATCCCGCCATGCCTGACCGTCCAGATTGGATCCCCATTTTTCGGGTCATAGGCAATGGTCGCAGACGCGAACGGACTGATCAGCAATTTCCTTCCGCCCGCTTCAATCAGTGCTGGCGTTGAATAGGATTTCTTGGCATCTCCGTCCGTCGTTCCGAAATCGACGCCGCGATCCTTCTTCCAGACTGTTTCGCCGGTCAGTTTGTTTAGAGCGGTGATGTACTGCAAATCGTAACCGTCAAACGTCAGGTAAAGCAGATCTCCGTAAACGACCGGCGATGATCCCGGGCCACGGAAGTGATCACACTTCAGATCGGTCCTCTCCCAGATCTTCTTACCGGTTTTGGTGTCCAGGCAGGCTGTCCCGTATGCCCCGAAGTGGATGTAGACTCGGCCGTCTTCGACATACGGGGTCGGCGAACCATAGCTGTTGGTGGCATGAGTGAACTGAGGAGTATCGACTTCAAACAGCTTGATGTCATGAATCACTTTGCCACTGTCGAGATCGACACAGACCGCAGACAGGACGAGTGGAGCATCCAGTTTTGGCTTGTCTTTGGTAGTGTTTTTGATTTCCGGGGCATTTGTCACCCAGATCTGGTTTCCCCAGATGACAGGGGACGACCAGGCCCGGCCCGGAATGGCGGTCTTCCAGACGATCGATGATGCCCCGTCCGTAAACGTGACCGGTAGTCCAGTGGCAGTCGACGTACCATCCCCCCGAGGCCCACGGAACTGATTCCAGTTTTCGTCGGCCGCTCCGACGGAGCAGACACACAACACCAGCACAGCAACGACTGTACGCATCCAAGACCTCGCGAAATCAATTTCAGAAAGGATCGACCAATGTTGATACTGATACTGTAGTCGCAAGAGTGGTCACAGGCCAAGCGACAAAGCGGAGTTCGTTCATGGTTACCCGATTCCCGAAGGTCCGGTAATGAAGG
>CAIWEX010001295.1 GCA_903911795.1 uncultured Schlesneria sp. | reverse complement strand
TGCTTCCCCTGGTCCGTGTTTCTGCCGATGGCGATCTGGCAATTGCGAGGTCGATTGCTGAATGGAGCCAAATGGAACGACAGTGACCGCCTGGTGGCCTGCTGGGCTGGCGTCTGGTTCGTCTTTTTCTCGCTGGCACGAACCAAGTTGCCCAATTATGTGCTGCCGATGTATCCAGCGCTGGCAATGATCACCGCCCGTTATCTGAACGAATGGAAAGTCGCAGACGTCGGTTGGGGGCAGGTTTCCTTTCGAAACTCGTGCCGTGCCCTTGCAGTCGCGGGTCTATTGATCATGATTGGATTTGCGATCACCGCGTCGATTCTGCTGCCAGGCGAAGAGTATTTAATGGCAGTCGGTTTGATTCCGACGACAGGAGCTGGTTTGGCTTATATGGCCGCACAGCGTGAACGCCGGGAGCGAGCCCTGCAAATTCTGACGGGAACCGCCATCACAATGGCCGTCGTGATGATCGGTATTGCCCCGTCGCAAATCGCCAATCATCTCGACTCTCCAAAATTGGCAGCAGCAGCTCGACAGGCGTCGGGCAAACAGCGCCCAGATATTGCGTCGATCGAAGTCTTTTCACCGAGCCTTGTGTTCTATGCACGACAGCCTGTGAGCGGTCTGAGAAAGCCGGCAGACGTTACGGAGTTTTTCCAGCGATTTCCCGATGGATTCATTGTGACGCGTGCCGATCGAGTCGACAAACTCCCGGATAGCGGCCGACTTGTAGAAGTGGCTCGCTGCCGCCGATTCCTGCGACGTTATGACGTTGTGTTGCTTGCCGCAGGCATCCCTGTCGCGATGCAGGCGGAAGAAAGTTCGATGCGCTGAGTCGTCGGTCATCCTTTCCGCTGACTGGATGCGATCCGGCCAGACCGGTATTCTCTGGCGGAACGAATCATTCACCCTTTTTCTGTGTCAATAATGTCCGAAACGATTGCGATTCAGCCAGTTACCGCCCCGATTCATGGAACCATTCGGCCTCCGGGTTCGAAAAGTCTGACAAACCGGGCATTGGTCGTTGCGGCACTGGCGAATGGCGTTACTCGGTTATCGGGAGTCCTCGATAGTCGCGATACCGAAGTGATGATCGACAGTCTGCGGCGGTTGGGAATTCCTGTCGAGCAGTCTCGCGAATTGGGAACGGCACTCATTAAAGGTTGCGGTGGAAATCTTCCTGCTCATTCCGGCGATTTGTGGCTGGAAAACAGTGGGACGAGTATCCGGTTTCTGACAGCGGTCTGTGCGCTCGGTCAGGGACGATTTCGTCTGGATGGTAACACGCGGATGCGTGAGCGTCCGATTGGCGACCTACTCGATTCCCTCAAGCAATTCGGGATCGCAGCGAACTCGGAACTCGGTACCGAGTGCCCCCCTGTCATCGTCGATGGAACGGGACTGCGTGGTGGAACAACGACGGTCAACGCAGGCGTATCCAGCCAGTTTCTCAGTGCGATGCTGATGGTCGCGCCGGCCTCAACCGCTCCTGTCGAAATTCGATTAGCAGGCTCCATTGTTTCGGAGCCATATATTGAAATGACGCTCGCTGTGATGGAGCAATTTGGAGTCGAAGTTGATCGGTCGACTCCGGGCACCTATCGGATCGCCCCCCAATCGTACCAGCCTCGCAACTATGACATCGAACCCGATGCCTCTGCCGCGAGTTATTTTTTTGCGGCTGCCGCGGTCACGGGTGGTGAAGTGACTGTGGAAGGATTAACGGCGTCCGCTTTGCAGGGAGACGTTCATTTTGTCGATGCCCTGGAACGGATGGGGTGTAATGTCACCTGGGGTCAGGCCTCGATCACCGTTCGCGGATCCGACAGGCTGACGGGAATCGACATCGACATGAACGCCATCAGCGATACTGCGCAGACGCTGGCCTGTGTCGCCCCGTTTGCCGAGGGACCGACACGAATCCGGAATGTCGCCCATATGCGACATAAGGAAACCGATCGCGTCAGCGCTGTCGTGACAGAATTGACACGACTCGGCCTTAAGGTTGAAGAGCATCCTGATGGCATGACGATTCATCCTGGACCGATTCACGGCGGGACCGTCGCGACTTACGATGACCATCGGATGGCGATGAGTTTCGCACTTCTTGGTTTGCGAGTCCCCGGCATCGTTATTGCCGATCCTCGCTGCACGTCGAAGACCTATCCTGAATTCTTCACGGATCTCGGCCGCATCTGCGGTAATGTCTGAACAAGTCTCAACTCACAGGTGAGGGAATAAATGCGACGAAATCAGGCTTGGCTATCATGGACAGTCCTGACAATCGCATTCGTGGTGACTATCAGTCTTGAATATGCTCTGGCCGATGATGCCGCGGCTCCCAACACCAAAGCTGGTCGCGTGATCGAGATCAAATCCAGCGTCACCATCGATCCTTCGATGCTGGGTGCACAACTGGTTGTGACAGCATCAAATGTTACGATTGATGGGGGTGGTGCAATTTCGAAAGGTGAGGGCGGCATTCCCAAAGCCTTCAAAGCGACTGCGATTTCTGCACGCGGCGTCTCTCACGTGACCCTCAAGAATTTCAATGCGTCAGGATGGGAAACAGGCCTGAAGATTATTGATGGGGAAGGCTGGACCATCGAGAACTGTGATTTCTCAGGCAATTTCCATGACCCCGATTTTGGCTGGGGAGAGAACGGGCGACGTGGGGGAATCGTACTGGAAAACGTTCGCAAGTCCGTCTTGCGGAAGAACAAGGCGAATCGAGTCTGGGATGGTTGTGTCCTGGTCGACTCCAATGACAACACCCTGGAAGAGAATGATTTCTCTCACACATCGAATACCTGTTTAAAGCTTTGGCACTCTTCGCGGAATGTGATCCAAAAGAATGTTCTCAGTCATGGAATTCGGATCAAGCCGGGCGAAGTGCATGCTCGCGACTCGACCAGCGTGCTGATTGAGAGTGGCTCCAACGACAATCGTTTTCTGGAAAATGATTGCACCTACGGGGGCGACGGAATCTTCGTTCGTGTCCTGAATGGCTGGTGCAGTACGGGGAATCTTTTCGAAAAGAATGACTGCTCGTACGCAAATAACAACGGAGTCGAATGCTGGGCACGCGATAACGTTTTTCGTAATAACAAAGCGAACCATTGCAGCTACGGATTCTGGATGGGTGGTTCTGATCATACTCGCCTGGAAGGGAACGAAGCCTCGTTCAATGGCCTGAAAGAGGGGAATCACAACTCTCCTCATTTACCAGCCAGCGGCCATGCTGGAATCGTCTTTATGTTTGGTCCTTCCAGCCACACCGTGGCGCGAGGAAATACTTGTATCGGCAACAACGGGGCAGGGATCGCCGTTATCGGTGACTTGGGTTCTGCCGGTCAGAAATGGAAGGCTCGCCACTGGATCATTGAAGACAATCTGCTGGCTCAAAATCGATGGGGTCTGTTTCTGCAGCATGCCGACTGGATTCAGGTGTCTGGAAATCGGTTCCACGACAAGAAGCCGACCGAGAATAATAACTCAGTGACGGCGATTCAGGTGGAAGCGGGCGTGTCTCGATTGAGTGTCGATCGAACTGTTCGCACTTCCGATGAGCGACGATCGATACCGAAAGTTACGCTTTCGGGCCCGACGTCGGCTCTGGTTGGCCAGGAAGTCCGATTCAGTGTTGATGCCCCCTCGCCCGGCCAGACGATTGCCTGGGATTTCGGAGATTGCTCGCAAGCCACGACGGCCGAAGTCCGGCACGCGTTTTCCAAGCCCGGGTTTTATCGCGTGGGTGTGAACGTCACAAATCTTGAAGGAACAGAACTCGCCTGGCGAGATTTTTATGCTGTCGAACGTGTCACTGAATTAGGAACTGACGGAGAAGCTACCGATTGGTCAATCGAAGATTTTCATGACCGGACCCGAAGCAACGAACAGACGTCTCGGGCTGACTTCGCAATCGACATGACTGAGAAACTGGTCGGTAAGTCTTCGTTAAGAGTGGTGATTCGCCCTTATGCGGGATTCCGGGCGGCTCTCACCTATCCTCGGAATCGGAATGCAGAATGGTCACTGGCAGGGAAATCCAAACTGGTGTTCTGGATGAAAGTGATCAATGAAGATGTTACAGGCTGGCAAGGAGGCCCATTCTTTGTGCTTCATGGCGAAAACAATGCGAAATGCCATATTGAGCCCAAGCAGGGGCTGGATTTGATGCGTCAAGTGGATGACAACGAAGGCCGCGATGGCTGGCGGCGGATGGAGATTCCGCTCCAGTCAAACGACAAGTGGCAGGTCGACGGCCCCGTCCCCACGCAACTGCGAGCCTTTTCCATGGCCTTTGACTCGTGGGGAGCGCCCACGCTGAGAATCTGGATTGATGGCTTGGCTCTGGAATAACGACTGCGATCCCGGTAACTCCGATCGGAGTTACCGAGGCCATCTGAGTTGAGTGCCAACGAGTGGCTGACCTCGATCGATTCGCGATCAGAGCGTCCGAGTTTCGAAAGATCGCCTGGGTCTGTAGAATCCTTGTGTCGTGGGATGTGACGATTTTTCTATTCACTCAAGGATTTCAACATGCTCGTTCGTATTGGAATGGGGGCTTTGGCCCTGCTTTTCACCGTTTCTTCACTGTCGTTTGGGGCTGATGGCGACAAGCCCAAGCCGATCAAGGCGATGTTGATAACGGGTGGTTGCTGTCACGACTACGCCAAGCAGAAGGAAGTGCTGAAAAAGGGGATCCAGCAGCGAGCTCTGGTCGATATCACGCTGGTTCACACCGCCGACACGACCACCAAGGCCCGGTTTGAAATGTACGAAAAGGCCGACTGGGCCAAGGGATACGACGTCGTAATTCACGACGAATGTTCGTCCGACGTGAAAGAGCCACAGTATGTCGAAAACATTCTGAACGCACACAAGAACGGCGTCGCTGCTGTCAACCTGCATTGCGCGATGCACTGCTACCGAATCGAAAAGGACGAATGGTTCCGGTTTGTTGGAATTCATTCCACCGGCCACGGTCCTCAAAAGCCGATCGATATCACGTTTCTTGATCGCGATCACGCTGTGACCAAGGGGCTGGAAAACTGGACGACGATCAACGAAGAGCTCTACAACAACGTCAAATTGTTTGACTCCGCCAAGCCATTGGCACGTGGTCGCCAGGATACCGGCAAGAAAGTGGATGACTTCATCGTCGCCTGGGCCAACGAATATGGAAAATCACGCGTATTCAGCACCACACTCGGCCATAACACCGCAACAGTCGCAGATGCCCGGTACCTGGATCTGGTGACACACGGACTGTTGTGGTCGGTTGGAAAACTGACGCCAGACGGCAAGCCAATGCCAGGATACGAAGGAACCGGCGTGCAGCCGATTGATATCAACAACTTGACACCAGAACCCGATCCAAAAGCTTCCGCAAAGTAAATTGAATTGTCGAAGTGTGAATCACCCCACTGAGGCCATCTCGGTGGGGTGCTGTAATTCGACAAAGAGACCTGAGCAGTTTCCTGTCAAACGTCCAAGACATCCAGGTCAACGATGACTTCGTCGAAGGATCCAGGATTCCCAAGGAATGGAGTAGCAAAGTCGTGAAAATCATCCTGGCGAACCCGCGTGGATTCTGTGCTGGTGTCAACATGGCGATCGAGTGCCTGGATAAGGCGATCTCGATGTTCGGATCGAATATTTTTGTCTACCACGAAATCGTGCACAACAAATACGTAGTCGAGAAATTTACGGGACAAGGGGTGACGTTCGTCGATCACATTGACGAAGTCCCAGTCGGTTCGATCCTGCTGTATTCAGCCCACGGAGTTTCACCGGAGATCCGTGAACAGTCGCGAAAACGCGGCCTCCAGACAATCGATGCGACTTGCCCGCTGGTCACAAAAGTTCATCTGGAAGCGGTGAAATACGCACGGGACGGTTATCACATCGTCCTGATCGGCCATGAAGGACACGACGAAGTGATCGGGACCATGGGAGAAGCCCCTGCCAGCATTACGCTGGTCGAGACTCCCGAAGACGTTGACGGCCTGTCATTTCCTTCCGGGGCAAAAATCGCCTACCTGACACAGACAACACTGAGTGTGGACGAAGCGGGACGAGTGATTGAGGCTCTCAAAAGTCGATTCCCGCAGATTGAAAGTCCTCCCAAAGAAGATATCTGTTACGCCACGACGAACCGCCAGGATGCCGTGAAGCAATTGGCCCAACAGTCGGATGTCGTGCTGGTCCTGGGGAGCCAGAATAGTTCGAACAGCCGCCGATTGAAGGAAATTGGAGCTTCATTCGGAAAGCACGCACACCTGATCGATGGTGCCAGCGAACTGCGTCACGAATGGTTTGAAAACGCGAATACGGTCCTAGTGACCGCCGGCGCAAGCGCCCCGGAAGTTGTCGTTCAGGATTGCATTGACTGGTTGACTCGTGAATATGGTGCCACGCTCGACGAAGTGACAACGCGTGAAGAGCACGTGTCGTTTCCGTTACCGAAAGAATTGCGCATCCTGCAATCGTCGCGAGCCTGATGTATTCCATTTCGAATTCCTTCAAAGCATAAATCGCGATGCCGCCACAGCCACGTGACACTCAATGGCATTACTCGAAGAACGGAGCCGAAATTGGTCCGGTCACGTACGAACAATTGAAGGCGATGGCAGACAACGGACAACTCGGACCGGACGACCTGATCTGGAAGAGCGGCATGCGGGACTGGAAGCGTGCAGGGTCGTTAAAAGGACTGTTTGCCGAACCTTCAAACAAAGGGAGTCGACCACCGACACCGTCAGGCCGGGCACAGAACCTATTCAATCGCGCCGGCGAAATTGCCAAGAAAGTCGGGCGGATTGCTACCGATGCCGTCGACCCAAGCGGCTTTGACGAGTATTCCAAGATCACAGGTGGGGCGGACCAGCCTGGAATCTTTCTGCAGTCAGAGTTTTTCGGTGGCCGGACGAAGATCGGCGCATCATTGGATTCACTGAACACTCTGGGGGGCCGGATCGGTGTCGTTGTGTTCTCGTGGTTCTATGTCCTACCGTTTCTTCGTTCGCTTCCCTCTGGCTGGGAATTCCTGCCGTTTTCCCGGACGGAATTTGTCCGCATCACTCTCGAACAAAAGATCATGTGGCGACGGATTTCTCCCGCGTTTGTCACGTGGATGATCACGATTCTCGTGTTCAATATCGTGGCGATCGTCACGTCCGTGTTCGCTGTTACGATCCGGCAGTACCTGGGGACGACGTTGGGAGTATTTGCATTTTTACTCGTTCCGATGATCATGCTCGGCGGGTATCTGATTGCCAATGCGATGGTCTTGCAGCACCTGATGAGTTTGTCGGATGACGATCTGCATCGTTCCCAGATCACCTTGGAGTACGGATTTCCGCGGAAATATCGTTTGCTCTCGGGGATGTCAGATGCACCAATTGCGAACCAGATTGATGGGGTGCTAAAGCTCTGCGAAGCGATCTCCAGGACCGAATTCAGTCAGTGGGATCAGTTCAGTAACCACGGTTCGGATGGCGGACTGTTGTCGTCACTATTTCATCGATTTTCTCGAATGGTTTAGAGTTTGAAGTGGATTCAATAACGCCTTGTCCCGATGGAAATCATCGGTCAAGTTGCGAGCGGAGAGAGTCAGAATGTCGCTGGAATTGAAAAATGTGAAGAAAGCCTACCGGGAACCGGGCGGTCGACAATTGCCCATATTGAATATCGCCAATTTCCAGATGGCGTCCGGCGAACAAGTGGTGCTGGTCGGTTCAAGCGGCGGTGGAAAGACAACGCTCCTGAACATCATTGCAGGCATTACCACTGCGGATGAAGGAGACGTGCTGATCGGTGGAACCAACGTAGCCCGGTTGTCTGAAGCAGCCCGTGATCGGTTTCGAGCCGAGCGGATCGGGTACGTGTTTCAGACATTCAACCTGCTCCCCGCGTTTACCGCCTTGGAAAATGTCCTGCTGGGAATGAGTTTCGGTGGCCAGAAAGCAGATAAGTCGCGTGCCACCGATCTGCTCAAACAGGTTGGCCTGAGTCATCGACTGCATCACAAGCCGGCTCAAATGTCGGTCGGTGAGCAGCAGCGGACATCCGTCGCCCGGGCATTGGTCAATAAACCTCGACTGTTGCTGGCAGACGAACCGACGGCAAACGTCGACTCAGCCAATCAGCAGACGATTCTGGACCTGTTACGTAAATCATGCCGTGATTCCGGTGTTTCGCTGCTACTGGTAACACATGCGCCCGAAGTGGCCAGCCAGTTTGACCGAGTTGAAAAGCTGGCGGATTTCAATCGGCCACAGGGCTAGTTGTTGCCGTTCTGATCGGAATGACTTGATCACCTCGATGCGTTTTGTCAGAGACAGACGCTGAACTTTCTGGATTGGGGATGTCCCGTGAATCTTGCCACAATTGCCTGGAAAAATATTCGACAGCGCGGCCTGGCCTCATCATTGACAACGGTCAGCGTGGCGCTGGGGGTGATGCTGATGGTCGCAGTCCTCGTAATCGTTGGAATTCTTGAAAGTACGTTTAGTCAGCGTTCCATTAATTTTGACCTGATCGTGGGTGCCAAGGGGGATCCCCTGCAATTGGTCTTGAGCACCGTCTATCACGTCAGTCCCCCAATCGAAAACCTTCCGTATCGGTTTTATCTGGACCTCGCCAAAGACAAGCGAATTGACGCAGCCATCCCTTTGGCCATGGGAGATGTCACGGAAGAAGGCAGCTTTGCAATTGTCGGGACAATTCCGGAGTTCTTCAATATTCCCTATGCACCTGGGGAAAAGCATGTGTTTCGGATCAAGGGAACTGCATTCTACCAGCCGTTTGACGCCTACATCGGCTCACGTGTCGCCGCTGAAAACAACTGGAGCGTCGGAAGCAAACTCAAACTGCGTCACGGTGGTGCAGCAGGTGACCATGTGCATGACGAAGAATTTACCGTCGTGGGAATCATTGCACCGACCGGATTGCCTCATGATAAGACCGTGTATGTCCATCTCGACGGCTTCTACCAGATTCAGGGACACGACAAGCCGTTAAAAGAAGCGATTAAGCGCGAGCGAGAATTCTACGGTGAGACACCACTGACGGAAGACGAACTGGCAGCGGAAATCAAGAAGATCGAAGCGAAATATGGTGTGCA
>CAIWEX010001294.1 GCA_903911795.1 uncultured Schlesneria sp. | reverse complement strand
CCCGAGTTTGGGTGGCGGGGCGCACTGGCATTGCAGAAGCCCCAGAAATGGTACGCGTTGAAACGGGGGCTTCCCCGGAGCGGGTGCGCCCCCGCCACCCTGTCGCATGTGCATCGTCTCGCTTCGGACCCTACGTACTCATCAGACCGGACGCCAAACAGATCCCCAAAACGAAAGCGGGGGCCTAAACCAATTTCCATTGCTTTCGCAGCATCCATTCTGCGGTCAATAGAAACGCGAACAGCGACAGGACTTCCCAGCGATTCCAGAGCGGAATTGGATTGTCCGTTTGCAATGGAATCGGGGTCCCCAGTGGGATTTCCGACGGCAGCGATTCAACGTCATCGAGAGAATAAAACTTGCCATTGGATTGTTTTGCAGCCTGCTGCATGTCCATCTTGTCCATGCTCCGTCGCTGCAGTTCCAACAATGGAGCTTCAACACGAAAGTCGGTCGACGGAGGTGCTTCGTTGAATGCCGGTTGTGAGATCCACGCGTGATAACTGCCATCCGTCAAGCGGCCCAGTTGCCCTTCAAAGATTGAGGGAGCTTCACGCAGTCGAGTCAGTTTGACAGATTGACGTCCTTCGCCCTTGCGTTCGACTGTCAGCGTGACTCCGTTTGGATCCGATGGAATAAACTTGTCATCGACAAAACGAACTCGCAAGGTAACCCCCTGCCCGCGCTGATAGACCAGTTGATCAGTACTCAATTCTGCGGTTCGATCTTTACCAATCAAACGACCACGGCTCAGGTATCGAATTGCCTGAATCCAGTAACGGCCAAAGTAGAGATCTCCTCGTCGAAATCGCCAGCGCCAGGATTCGTCTGTCGCGTGGTAAAGCACTTTTCCGGCACCTACTTGCTGCATCATGATGATTGGCAATTTGCCATTGGCCCCAGACTTCAATGGATGTTCTGCAAAAACGCGGACTCCTGGTTTCGTCTTGGGAATCTCTACGAACCAATATAAGCTCGGCAACCCGTTCCAGATGCGCAGGCTGTCTGCTTCACCATCTCCGAGGCGAAACATACTGTTTCCCTTCTGACCTTCAAGTGTCAGGCTGGGATGGAAACTGTCGTACGATGCCGACTCGGCCGAGACCTTGATGTTGCCCGGCTCGAACGGCAGCAGGGTGGCGAGGGGAGTTCCACTGAATGAAACAGGATTTGATTGAGCCCCTGCGATAAAGACGACACTTCCCCCTTTTTCACGGACGAAGTCTCGAATGTTCTCCTGGACCGACGCTCCCAATGTCGCGGGCGTTGCATCTCCGAAAACGATGACATCGTACTTCGCGAGGTCTTCCTTTCTGACTGGAAAATGTTCCAGTGCCGTCTTGTCTTCCTGAGAATACTCCACGTCCGCGTCCTGCAGGAGTGTGCTGAGTTCGGTCGATTTGTCACGTTCGAACAATTGCTTCAGGTATCGGAATTCGTAACGCGGCGGACCATCGACCAGCAGAACGCGAATTTTTTCCTCGCGTACGCTGACATGGCGTACTTCCAGATTGTTCTGTCGATTCGTTTCGTCGGACAGCGGCACAATTTCCAGTGCCAGATCCAGTTCCCCTGACTTGCTCGAGGTATACGACAGATCCACTTTCAGTGGCTGGCCATCTGCCGGAGCTTTGACCTCTTGGGAAGCCAGCACTGCCTCTTCACCGTCACGTCGCAATCGCAACAGCAGCTTCTTCCCTTCATACCCGAAACTTTTGATCTTCGCCGTAAACGACATCGGGTCACCCACGAACGCGACTTCGTCGACCAGCGTGTCATAGATCAACAGGTCCCGGGACGCCTCATCACTGCCGAGGCCCACCAGATGCAATTGAATGCCCTTGCGGCGGACAAATTCCGCGATGGCGGAAAGCTTGTCGGCATCAGAGACGCTGGCGACTCCGTCAGTAAAGAGGATCAATGCCGCAGGTGGTGTTCCTCGCAAATCGCTGACCACTTTCTTTACCGCGGCACCCGGTCGAGTCTGCTCGCCATCGGGCTTCAGCCCCATGATTTCTTTCAGTGCGGACTCGAACCGATTCGCACGGGGCTGACCTGGAACTGGTGCACTGGACTCACCTGATTCAGGTACGATTTCATTTGTCGCTTGTGGACTTTCGTCGAGGTTCCCGGAGGCAAGTTGAGTGGCAGAATCTGTGAACCGATAGAGTCGAATCTGATGCCGTCGCTGTAGATCCTTCAGCAATTGTCCGTTATTGCGAGTCAGCAGTTCCTGAGTCAGCGCCAGACGATTGGCATCTCTGCCGGGTAACAGAGTGATTGCCTTCGAAAGATTCGCCGCTGCGGTCCCGTTCGCGTACTGATCCTGCAGCGACATACTGGCAGACGTATCGATCATCACCGCAATTGTTGGCAATCCAGTCCGTTCCACGGTCAAACTGAGTTCCGTCAGCATGGCTGCGATCACCGCAAAAACGAGCAGTCGCAAGGCCGTCAGGGTCAAGCGCTGGCGTGTCGTCAGAGCTTCACCGTCGCGACGATAAATCCAGGTGACACCGACCAGCAGGATCACGCAAATGATTGCGATCACCCACGAAGGTGCGGGAGATCGCCAATCGAGTCGCCACTGCGTTCCTTCGCCGGGAGCCGGTCTGACCAAGCCCAGGTACCATGCAAGGAATTGTTGAATTCGATCCGTCAAGGTTTAACTCACTGGCTGAGCGATATGTAAACGGAGCTTTCCGTGAATTTCGCCATTAAATGCCGGTTTTTCGTTTGAGAACGGCGGGTGCCGATTCAATGGATTCTCGAACAAGTGGTCCCATCTTAGGATGCGTTGGCTGCGAATCCACACTCAGCCCCCCTTCCACCAGAGTTTCTGTCGCTGTTGGTCCAATCGATGCCACAACACAGCGATTCGCTGCCTGCAACCATTTCTTCGCAGAACCAGACTGTTCTGCGACTATCAATACATTATGGAACTGCTGGGCACTGGTAAACAGAATGACGTCAAACTGACCGAGGATCGTCTGTTCGACGGCAGCCCGCAACGGTGCCGTATCGACTGGAAGATCCCAGCGATAGACCGGAACAGGAAGTACGTTCGCGCCGAGGTCATTCAGTTTAAGATAGAAATCGTCGCTGGGCTTTCCGTATTCCTGGATAGCGATCGTCTGACCCGCCAGATCGACGGCAGCGGTCATCGTTGCGAGCAATTCATGCCAGGTATTAGGCTCTGGGGCACGATGATCGATACGCAGATTCCAATTTCGCAGTACGGTCGTCGGCTTGGGACCGCGGACGACGATAATGCACTTCTCCATCGCAGCCAGAATCTCTTCCAGTGGCCATCGCGATGAAAGAATGTCCATCAGAGCCGTCGCCCCGACTCCCGTCATGAACACGAGAAGATTGATTTTACCGGCAAGTAGTTGTTCACCAAATGCGAATGCCTGTTTGTTTTCCTCCAGAGGGATTTCCCGCATTGATGGTGCCACGGTCGGGATCGCTCCGTGGCGCTCAATCAACCCTCGCATTTCTTCGGCGCGGCGACTTTCGAAACTGAGAACTCGCAATCGAGATTCGGCGGTTGAGGCAGGCTCGTTCATGAAAATTGTCTTTCGGCAGTCCTGATTCGCAATTCATTTCGGTGAAGCGTAACCGGTGAAATCAGTCACGCAACGGTGCTGGGTACGAATTGGGGAAAGTTCCCGCAGCAAGATTATCGCGGAAAGTCGAAGTGACTTCTCACGGAATCGTTGTTCCTTCATGCCGACGGATAATTTTCTAGCGTTGCATAACGCACGAATTCGCCAGGTTTCATCCGAAAACCGATGTCGGCACGCTGAAACTGGCGAAGATTCGTCGGGTGAAGTAGAAACGAGTCAGGAAAATACGGAAGGGATGCTTCCCGTCGCGGATTTTGTGTTTCTTGACGAACTTCTGAATGCGAACAGTGCGATCCTGAACAGCCTGCTGATGGTGCTGAACGAGCGAATCTTCCGACGCGGCCGCGAGACATTTGCCCTGCCGACACTGATGGTCGTCGGAGCCAGCAACAGCCTTCCTCAGGATGAGGCACTCGGGGCGCTGTTCGATCGTTTCCTGCTGCGTGTCCGCTGCGATAATGTGCCGACCGAACGTCTGTCAGAAGTTCTGCGAGCGGGCTGGAATCGTGAGCGAACGGGAACAAATCGTCAGTCGCGCCTGCATGTCGATCTGGTTCGCGACTTGCAGAAATCGCTGTACGAAGTCGAACTGGAACCGGTATTGCCACACTATTCGGACCTGATCCGCCGCCTGCGACTGGCCGGAATCAAGATTTCTGATCGTCGTGCGGTGAAGTTACAGCGAACAATCGCCGCGAGCGCGTTGTTGTGTGGCCGCATGAATGCGCTGACCTCTGATTTTTGGGTGCTGCGTCACATCTGGGATACTGATGAGCAGCAGGAAGTTATTACCGCACTGGTCGACGGCGCCATGGCTGCGGCAGGTGGAACGGACCAACCGGGTAGCCATCCTCGTGCACAGCAGAGTGATGCTCCAAATCCCGAGACACTGGCCGCCGAACTCAATCGAATCGCGACACGACTGGAGACACCGGATTTGCCCGCTTCGGAACGAGCCCAACTGAGGGACGAAGTCGGATTGCTGGCCTCCCGCTGTGAATGGGTCACAAACTCTCATCAACGTGAGTATCTCCAGAAAGAAATTCAGGCACTTTGGCCACGCGTTAACGCCCCGATATAGCGGTCACAAGAAAATGGTTGTCCGACACGTCATGCCGAACGATCTGACAAACCACGCCGACCATGTTTTTGAGCGACATCATGGAACCTGCAGCCAATCAACACAACACGTCTTCCTGCCCGTGGGCAGTACGACTGAACTCGATCGATGCCTCGATTGGAAGGTTGAGACACGTTCCCGGCATCGTCGTTCTTCCAATCGAATCAGCATCTCAGAACGCAGTCTGGATCAAAGGCGAAACTCTGGATGATCGAGTTTCCAGGACACTGAGATCCATTCCGGATGCTGAGCGATTTCTGGTTACGGCGAATAACAGTCTGACATCCTGGGGCGAAACCGTTCCCAGGGAAACATTGCCTGATGGAGCTTGGATTCCGATTTCAGAATGGCTGACATTGCAGTTGCCTGCGGCTGGATTTGCAACTCCGGTAAGTCAGCGAGTCCCGTTGAAACTCGTCCGATCGGATTCGCCGGTCGAGGCCAACCTGTTAAAAGTAGCGTGGAAGTTTTGGCGTGACTATGCGATTTCCGCACCGCAGATTCGCTTGAACCAATGGTCGTTTGCGGTGTCTGACCAGGGCGATGCACTGATTCGCGGCCGACCTGTTGCTCCGTTGCCCGGAATTCGATACGTCGAACAGTCTGGCATCGCCATCCCGGCCGGTTGGCGACTGGAACCACCGATTGCAGTTGCCTCACTACATCGAGCAATGTCATTGGAGCCAGGAACAATAGCGATGATCTCAGAAGCAGGCACGATGGATGGGATCCTTGAATCAGCCTTTGTCTCTGCGACGCGTTCGGCCGTTCGACTGACTGACAACTCTTTGGCCGAGTGCCTCCGGCAGTAACAATGGACGAACAAGTTCGCACTGCGATTCGATATCTTTCGACCCCGACAGGCGCATTCTGGTGCTGGGCCGAGGAAGGTCGCGTCGTAACCTGGAAACGTGGATCGGTCATCACGTTTCGCGAAGAACTTGGTTCCATTCTACACAGACTCGCTCCTCGAGGGTTGCCAGAACTGGATGCCGTACTGTTGCTGATTGCTGCGATTCGCGAGACCTGGCCTGACGAGTCGCAGCCGGCGCGCGACCGTCATAAAAAGCTTTCGCAACTGTTCGCTGATCTGGATCGTATTCACAAACTGCCGCAAGACCTGAGTTATTCCATTGAGGCAAAACAGGATCTCGCTGAGGCCGTCTTTGAGACCGTACCTCGCGTGATAACTCCCGAAGTTGCCAAGCTGGTTTGTGAAATCCTCGTCCAGGGGATGGTCAGGAGCATTTATTTCATCCCGAACCTTCCCCTGCTCCAGGGAGGGCGTGTTCAAACAACTGATTCATTGGTCCGTGAACTTCGAGAATTCAGTTGGAGTCTGGAAAGAACCACGGCTGAAACACTCAAGTTACGCAGACAGACGGGACTCGACGAAGTCCCGTTGCCAGCGGATGTGATCGTTCCCGCTGAACCCGTTGCGATCCGTGCATTGCTCCAGAAACTGGCGTTCGATGAAGAATTAAGCGGTGTTGCTCGAATTGCCCGGCAACTTTCCGCTGTGCTTCATTTGCCCCGAACGATCACGGATTCGGACGAAATGCCGTTGGGAGGGATCTCAGATATTTCCAATCGGGGAACACTCGATCGGCTGCTGCTCAGCGAACTGGCACACGATGACCTGACGCTGGCAACTCGCGTTGCCCTGAATGAAGCCCTCTATCTGCGACGGGAAACTCCGCCAAGTCCTCCTCCAAGGCGGCGCCACGTGTTAATTGATTCAGGTTTGCGCATGTGGGGACTGCCGCGTTTCTTCGCGACGGGCGTCCTGCTGTCGCTGGCATCCACGGGAGCAGAGGGAAGTTCGCTGCTCGCCTATCGAGCCGCCGATGATCATGTGGAACCCGTCGACCTGACATCCTCCAATGGGTTGATTCAGCACCTGGCAGCGCTGAATACGGAACTGCATCCGGGAGAATCTCTGGACGAGTTCGCACAGCGCATCGTCGAAGATGGCGAAGTGGGTGATGTCGTGATTATTACATCTGAAACGGTGATGACTGATCCCGACTTTCAGCGTGCATTGTCGGAATTATCAATTGCGCCCATTTACCTGGCGACTGTCAATCGAGATGGCGAATTTGAACTCTGGTCGAAAGGGACGCGCGGAACAAAACAAGTCACGTCACTTAAGCTTGATCTGGAAGATCTGCTGAAACGTCCTAATCGCTCGAAGCAAGCGACCGAAGCACTCGTCGATTCGAAAATCGATTCGAATCTCCCTTTCTTCTTTCACGCTGATCCAATCCCATTTCGGTTACCCGTTCAGATTTCGAGCGATCGACGAAAGGAGCAGGTCTGGAGTGTTCGATTGCCCGAAGGCCGACATCCGATTCGCGCCGCGAATGCGGCACCGACCACATCCACACCACCAATGTATGGAGTGATGGTCCTGACACGTGATCGCCGAGTCATGCTGATTGATGAACCGTATAGCGGCGGTCGACAAATTGCGACGGCCGTTCCGTTTGGTACGGTCTTGTGGAGCGGCTCATCAGAAGACTTTCGCGTAGTTCATGTGCTGATTCATCGAGCGACCGAGCCTGCGCTTTACCTGTTGGACATTAACCTGATTCTGAACCGCGTCACCGTCACTCGGCGATTGGCTTCGAAATTCCTGGCAGCGTCGGGTGCAGGCTCCAAGGTCTTGGGAGCCACCTTTCAAGCTGGGGTGCTATTTGTCATCTACAGTTCGACGGTTGAAGCCTTCGATCTGGAATCCGGAAACGTATTCGATCAGGTTCGAATTGATGCCGACTTGAAGTGGAATGGCTCGCGTTTTTTTACCAGTTCAAAGGGAGAATGGCATGCGATGTCCTTTAGCTCATCCGGCATTTGTTTCGAGAAAGTTCCGTTGCGCGGTCCGGAATTGTCGGGCATCATTTTGAGAATGTTCGATCGACTTGGACATGACGGGCTGTTCGGAGTTCATCTTCGCGGTTCAATCGCCAATCTTTCCAACCAGACGGAATGGGAATTCACGGATCTGGGACGACCGCAAGTCGAAGTGATTGACATCAGCGGTAATGGTGAACGAGTGATGATCGAGCAGGATTCTGAAAAGCCGACATACCAAGGTAAAATTCAGCGAACTCGCCGCGTGATTCACCTGGATTCACAAACGGTGGAAATAGATCCGAACGACCAGTTCAGCCCATGGTCACTACGTTTCTCGTCGCTGGCAATGTGGGATTTGAAGAAATTCAGGACGTGGGAGACCTTGTTGCACCGAATCATCAGGATTGCGGTCTCGGAAGATGGCAAGTTGACGCTTGTCCTGAAGACGTCAACGACATGGCAATTTTCTGCGACGGCTAAAGGCCTGAAACTTGTCCGCAGGACGGGTCTCGTCAATTTGAGGCAGACTGCAGTATTCGAACCGGCACATCATCCAAACGTGGGACTCTCACTGATAATGGCCCAGTGGAAGGACGGAAGCCGCGCTTTCATTGATTCTCGCGGCTTGCTGGTCCTGCAGAGTTCCGACACGACGATTCCTGAAGCGGCGTTCGTACTGGCAGAATCGGATGTCGCGGTCTGGACGAGCCATGCCAGGCTCAGCGGTTCCGCCTTTTTTCTAGGACAATCGTATACCCCCGACGATACCCCGCAGGGGATCATGGAAAAGATTCTGATACCGTTTACAGAACGTCTGAGTTAGCCTTACCTCGGCCAATGGCACGACCATGCAGATCACACT
>CAIWEX010001293.1 GCA_903911795.1 uncultured Schlesneria sp. | reverse complement strand
GGCACCAACCCCATCATGAACCTCACGCCCGCTTCGCTCAAGATGCCAAGACGCAAAGTTTTCAAGCATTTCAGATGTGCCCACTCCCCAACTTCCTCTTCCCTTTGCGTCTCCGCGTCTTTGCGTGAGCCCCGCTCTGCTATCTCATCATGAACACGGCAGAGTGACGGGCTGGGCCGACGGGAAGCCAGGCTGAATGTCGATCGACATTGATCGCGGGTGCCCTCGCCAAGTCTCTGCTCCAGGCGAAGTCGTGTCATCGACAGCGACTCACCACAGGCGCGGGATCCATCCCACTTGCAGTCCGACCACACCCAACGCAAGCACCCCGATTACCGCCAACACCATCAATAACAGTCGGCGAGGAAATTTCCCTCGTGGCGCGGGCGCTTCGATGGACGTATGGGGATCTTCCAGTCGCAAGCGAGCATTATTGCCAACGCCGATGATGTCGTGATCGACGATCTGGCGCCGCAGGACTGGCTTGCCGTTGACGCGGGTACCGTTGCGGCTTTGCAGGTCCGTCACCCACCAGTTCGTGCCGTCAAAACTCAATTCACAATGACGCCCGGAAACTGAACTCCCCGGAATCTGCAGATCGCACTCTTCGCTACGGCCGATCACAATGTGATCGCGAATCAGAGGAATGGGAGCGCCGCCTCCTAACGGAACTAGAACTCGCCCCCATTTCGGCAGCCAGATTCCGGCAACATCTCCGTCGGCCGCAGCCTGATGATTGATGACTTCGGTCGGCCCTCGTTCTGTCCCGACATCTCCCTGAATATCATGAATGAGCCGAGGCGACTTGCCCGTTCCAAACGTCGGGACGTCCCGAGGCGACTGCGCCACGGAACTCAATTTGGACAACCGCGTCGTGGAACTTGCCGAACCTGACGGGATCGGTCGACTCTTGTGCAGTTCGGCGACCTTGTCGAGTGCGTTCTTCGTTCGCTCGGCCAGAACTTCGCTGAAATCGAATTCCACGGGTCCGGGTTTCGACCAGCGAGCCAGCGCCTGAGCCGCGTCGGCTGCCGTCTGAAAACGACGATCAGGATTCTTTTCCAGCATCTTCGAAACAAGATCCGACACCCCCTGAGGGATCTCGGGAACCAGTTCGCGAACCGTTCTGGGTGTCTGAGTCTGGTGCGCCTTTACGACGTCGTGAGGATTCTTCAAGGGGAACACGAGGTCGCCGGTGAGCGCTGCGAACAATGTACAACCGAGACCGTAGACATCGGAACGTGCGTCCGCGGTCAGGCTGTCCTTCGCCTGTTCCGGTGCCATGAAGGCCGGGGTTCCGATGCATTCGTGGCCGAAAATCATGGCGATCGAGAATTCGTCGCCTCCGTCACCTTCGCGCATCATGGCCAGACCGAAGTCGAGCAGCTTGACCGTTCCATTGCGATCGACGAGCAGGTTCTGAGGCTTCACATCGCGATGAATCCAGCCTGCCTGATGCGCATGATGTAATCCGAGCGCCGCCTGTCGTGCGAAATCGCAGGCCAGCCCCCAGGAAAGTCGCCGTTGACGGAAGAGGAGTTCCAGCAGGCTGGGACCTTCGACGAAGTCGAGGATCATGTACAGCATGCCACCTGCGGAACTGGTTGCTCGCGTTCTGACAATATTGGGGTGATGCAGCACTAGTCCGGCGCGTGCTTCCTGCTGGAATCGCGCGAGCATCCCTCGGTCTTCTTTATGTCGGTCAAGCAGGACTTTCAGAGCCACGACTTCGTTTGTGGTCGTATTCGAAGCTCGATAGACCCAGCCCATGCCCCCTGCGCCCAGCAGGTCCAGAACTTTGTACTCGTCAAAAAAGAAGCCGCGAGAACGGCCCTCAAGCAGGCGATCGGCCTGATATTGAGTCAGCAATCCACCTCGAACCAGCAACTTCGCGGCGTCTGCGTCGGACGTAATCCCGCGTTTATCAAGTTCTCTGGCGACAGTTGCAGATCGATCCGCAGGGAGCAGACCACTCCCGCAGAGTTGCGTCCAAAACACTCCGGATAACAGCGGAGTCCGCATCGTGCATCCACGTCCTGTGACCGATCGAGAAAGGTGACCCGCCGTCACAAGTATGGCTCGCGTTTCCCTCGACTACAAGAGGCTTCTGACCGGTCATCGCAATTCTGTGCGATCGATCTGCTCGACCTTCACGGCCTGTTGAAGTTTGGTGAACTTCTGGGGATTCTTTTTGAACAATTTCCGTTGTTCGTCTGATTTGAACAGATACAGCTCGTCGTCATAGAACGCGGCGAAGTCGGGGCTGCCAGCAATGGCCCGGTCCGTCTGAACAAGAATTACAGGATCGCATCCGAGCAACTTTGGGGCGTACGTTTCCGGCGATTTTCGGAACTCCAGCAGTTCCTCCCGTGAGGACATGTAGTAGAGAATTCCCTTGTAGTCCCAGGGAAAACGAGCGGAACCGCGAACCCATTCGCGCGACTTGGTGATGGCAACGGGACTGAATCCATCAAGACCGACGACTGGTTCTGGCTCGCCCAGTTCTGTTCCTTCCTCGCCCGGCAATGGTTTGGGATGTGCCTTCTTGAAAGCGGTCTCAACTTGATTGGCGAATTTCACATAGGCGGCCTGATCCAGATATCCTTCGTGCAGGACGAGGACTTTCCCCGTGAGCGGGTCGATGGCCATGTCTGTGGGGAGGATTTCGAACCCATATCGATGAACCAGTCGCTGGTTCTTTTCCGAATTCAGCTTTGCAGCAACGAATCGAGTCGTCAGCATTTCCTGCACAGCAGACGAAGCAAAAACCGTCTGTTCCATCTTCTGGCAGGGGCCGCACCAGTCGGCATAGAAATGCATGATCAGCGGAAGCTTCTTTTGTTCGGCTTCGCGCAAGGCGGCGTCGAAATCGGTTCGCCAGAAGGGGGCCACTTCGGCTCCTACAACCAGTCGCGGACCGAAGAGAAAGAGGAGCAGCGCGACGATCGCCCAGAAGAGTCGAGTAGCCCACTCATGGGGGACAACACCAAATCGATTGCCCTGTAGTGCTCGCATCCTCGCCGCTCCCGGAATCCCTGCCTGCGCGTCCGTCCAAGCATGATTTATCGGAAGTGCGAGAGTGCGGGCTGCGCACGCGAATCGACGGATCTCCGGAATTAAGAATGCTTTTCAACGAACCTGCCAGATCTGCACGGAGTTCCGTAGAGTCCATCTATGCCGATGGATCGGGTGGCAGCGACGAATCAGGCGCGTGTCACCACGGGACAACAGGACTCGCTGGATCATCGACATGCGAATGATCCGGTTCGTTCCAGTCGGAATGATTCGGCATTCGATGGGGCAAGCCAGCCAATTTCACGAAATTTGCCAGCAACTTTCGGCCATGCTGAGTCAAAACTGATTCCGGATGAAACTGAACCCCGTACATCGGCCATGCCTCATGCACGAGAGCCATGGGAACTCCGTCGCTGGTCCGTGCCGTTACTACCAGTTCTTTCGGCAAACTCGATTCAGCAACGATTAAGGAATGGTACCTTGTCGCTCGAAATGGATTTGGGATCTCCGCAAAAAGTCTCTCACCATCGTGGTGGATCATTGAGGTCCGTCCGTGTACCGGTTCTGGTGCTCGAACGATTTCTCCTCCAAGGGCGGCAGCCATGACCTGATGCCCGAGGCACACACCCAGGATGGGAATCGATGGCCCAAATTCGCGGATCAGATCGCAGGAAATCCCTGCTTCCCGCGGAGTACATGGTCCAGGTGAAATCACAATTCCTGCAGGTGCCATCGACCGAATTTGGTCGACGGTAATCGCGTCATTGCGTACGACGATCGTTTCACACCCCAACTCGACGAAGTATCGAGCCAGGTTGTGGACGAAGCTGTCGTAATTGTCGATCAGCAATAACACGTGCGGTCCTTCAAGGTCCCAGTGCCCGAATCATCCCCACCGCTTTGACCAGCGTCTCTTCATATTCGGCGGCCGGATCCGATTGAGCGACAATTCCGCCCCCGACACCGCATTGCAGCCAACCGTGCCGCTGGACGAATGTTCGGATCAGCAGATTACTATCAGACTGACCATTTGCCCCGGCATAAAACAGGCTGCCGCAGTACGGTCCCCGCACTGTCGGTTCCAATTCCGCGATGATTTCCATGGCGCGGACCTTGGGTGCACCTGTAATCGACCCACCGGGAAACGTGGCGCGAAACAGGTCCCAGATTGATTTCCCCGATTTCAATCGCCCCCGAACTTCTGATACCAGATGCTGGACCGTTTCGTAGGTTTCCACGCCACACAACTGGGGAACTCGAATCGTTCCCGCTTCGCAGACGCGTGAAAGATCGTTTCGGAGCAGATCCACGATCATGACGTTTTCGGCCTGATCCTTTTCACTTTCGCGGAGTTCATCTCGCGTAAAAAGGTCTGCTTCCGGCCCCTGTTTGCGACGACGTGTCCCTTTGATTGGGCGTGTCTCAACTTCATCCCCGTCCAGCCGCAGAAAACGTTCCGGTGACGCACTGACAACAGCCCAATCGTCCCAACGCATCAAGCCGGCGAACGGGGCAGGGTTTACTTTTCGCAGGTGTTCAAATAATGAAATCGAATCGACATGGGACGGAAACAGCAGTCGTTGTGTGAGATTCGCCTGGAAAATGTCACCCGCCCGAATGTAATCAATCACCTTCTGAACGGCCGCAAGGTATCCCTCACGCGAAAAATTACTGGTCAACCCTTGAGGACCAGTGATCGGAAACTGCGGTGACAGATGCAGTTCTTTTGGAGTGTATTCGGTTGACCGTTGTTTCAACGAGGGTTCGGACAACAAGCGGCGAACAGACTTCGCCCGCTCACCTGCACGCTGCCGCTTTCGTTCGGGATTTGTTTCAGGCCAACCGTTTGAGATCAGCCATGCGCGGTGCTCGCGGTGGTCCCACGCGATGACCCAGTCGTAGAGACCAGCGGCCATGACCGGCAACTGAAACTCATCGCCGGGTGCGGCCGGGATTCGTTCGAAACAACGTCCCAGTTCATACCCGAGAAGCCCGGCAATGCCTCCTTGAAACGGAGGCAACGTGGCACTCGCGGTTGATTGAGGCAGAGCAGCCTGCAGACCGGAAAACGGGTCAGAGCCGAATTCCGGGGAAATCAGTGTCCAACTCTCAATCGGATCGGCCATCAAGAACGAGTACCGACCGACCGGTTCTCTGAAGAGCGTACTGTCCAACAGCAGGCATTTTGGCAAGGATTCCAATGCACGAACCGCAGCCACCACGTCCGGGGCTGGGTTCAATTCTTCGACCAGTGGGTCTGATGACATCGGCATGGAATCTTGGGCAATTTTCTAAAAGGGCAGGGCTCAACCCAATTCAATCGACCACTCGAGAAGTTGAAAGTATCGGAATGCTGGTCAGTCCTGTTGAACATCACTTGTCGGCCGGTCATGAGTTCCCCGGCGACGACGTTCAACCGCGCTGATTTCTTCGACGGTCAGGAACCCCCAGCGTAATGCCGCATCCTGAGTGTATTGTTTCCCAAGCGTCAATGCCGTGCGAGCTTTGCATAACTCGTACCCCAAATAAAACGCGTGTTCCGGAGTTAAGACCCCGACCGATTTCACCATGCTGTCGAAGACTTCGTACGGATCGTCACCATGCCAGTAACCATCCCGATTCATCAGATGGATCTCGCCCCGTTCCGCAAAGATTCGAAAATTCGGGTCCGTCAATCGGTCTGAGAGCTGATGCAGGCCCTCGTCTCCCATTTCATGCAGTCGGGGATCTCGCAGCACAACGAGGTTGCCCCCCATGTGCTTGGGCAACGTCTGGTTTTCCAGGCTGTAACGAACGAGGCGCCGGGCCAGATCGAATTCACGGACGGCTGTACGACCCCAATTAATGACTTCGGTGGTCAGGATACTGCCAATTCGCAATTCCTCGCACAGTGCCGCCATGACGAAATTGACTCCAGCACTGTCGACTTCTGTCAGTTCCGTCAGATTCCCAACTCCCATCATGATATCGGCATCGGGAAACTTCTTGCGTGTTTCGTAATACCGAGCGAGGGAGGGGGCAAATCCAAATCCGATCGGTTCCAGAATCGGGTCCAGCCGATAGGGCTGGCGACCGGGGCGAATCAGATCCAGTGTCTCGTTCCAGGAATCGAGATTCCGGGGATCGTCCGGGATGACAACCAGTTCGACCGGAAGTTGAGAGGCCCATTCACGATTGCTCTGATTGCAGCTCAGGACAAGTTCGGCGCCGGCTTCAACGGCGGCTTCCACTTCGGCTTGATTGAAGCTGTCGACCGAAACGCGAAACCCTTCACACGTCATGCGACGTACGACGTCACCGATCCCTTCCCATGTCTGGCCAGGAACGCAGCCCAGGTCAATGAGATCCGCTCCCGAAGTTCGGAACCACTCAGCCTGTCGTAGCAGGGCTTCCCACGTGAGTTGCGGCGCGTGATTGATCTCTGCCAGGATGTCAATCGAATACAAATTCAATTCCGGCTGAGGTCTACCACCTTCCCCGAAAAACTCGGG